>JAFEDO010000009.1 GCA_018241565.1 Pseudomonadota bacterium | reverse complement strand
CCTTGATAAGAAAAAGATTGCATCGATTGTTTTGTAAAAAAATAAAAATCTTGATAAATGGAATAAGCAGTTCCATAAAAGCTTAATGCAGAGTGATACCCTAACACAGAATCTTTACATACTCGCCCAGCAATTAAATAGGGATCAGCTGTAAATTTCTCTGGCTTAAAAGATATTGGGATAGAAGCAAAAAACCCTCGACGTATTCGAATAATATGACCAGCTTTTAAATGGTAACTCATCAATTCGCGCTGCGTGTTAGAATTGGTTTGGCCGTTCCTTTCCATACAAGAAATGATCTCATCAAGCCTAAATACAGGATTTCGAGCAAAAAAATCTTTTAATTTCATATTTTATTTGACATTTTATATTAAAACAACTAACAATATTAGTAATTACTTTAAACTTTGTCAATTAAAATGTAGCTTGAACCTATTATAACCTAAAAATAGGTTCAGAACCCAAAAAGTGGTTCAGAACCTATTTTTAGGTTATAATAGGTTCACTAACTCACGGAGAAACAAATGCATTGGCAAACACTTGGCTTTAAAGATGACCCCTTAAAAACTACGCCTATTACCAGTGAAACGTTGGCACTCTACACAGGCCATAGTCAGGAAGTAAAAACCTGCCAAAATGTCTTAACAAGTAGTAACGTCAGAATTGTTATAGAAGGAGCCAGAGGAGTTGGTACAACATCATTCGGCAACTACTTGAGGTTTACAACAAAAAATAATAAACATTACTTTACGACAAAAAATGAAATTAAGATCGATCAAGGTTGGCGGCTTGAAACTTTACTAGCTGTGATCATTTCACATCTTGTCAGAGAACTAGAATTATTTGCTAATAACTCAGCTATTACAAAAGATCCTCGTTTCCATAATGCAAAAGCTATTTCTTCACGCATTGCTGAAACCTATCGTTCTTTTGGCATTGAGGCTTTTGGTGCTGGCATTAATTATGGAAAAACCGCTGGTGTTGTAACACAACCTATTATCATTCCATCAGCTACACTAAGTCATCTTATCGAAGATTTAGTTGCTTTGATCAGAGAAAATGGTTACAAACATGGCGTACTTTTACAATTAAATAACTTAGATGTAGGCGTTGTTCATACTGAACAAGAGATGAAATATTTATTTAATGCATTAAGAGATTACACGCAAATTGATGGAACAAATTGGCTATTCGTTGGCGATATTGGTCTTAGAAAATTTATCGCTCAGCAAGTTGATCGTATGGATGATATTATTTCTTACGAAGTCAAAATAAATCCTTTAAATAAAGAAGAATTTACTGAAATGCTTACCAAGCGATTTGAGTATTATAGAAACTCTCCAAAAACAGAAATACCGATTGAAATGGAAGTATTTACTTATCTATATCAAATCACTTCCGGTAGATTGCGTTACATTTTCGGTTTAGTTTCTCGTTTGATGAACAGTTTACACGTAGGTGATTTAACTAATAAAATTACAATTGATTTAGCAAAACCTATGTTAATTAAATTAGCCAGAGATAGAGTCGAACGTACCGATATTACTAGTGCTGAAGAAAATGTCTTAAAAATATTAGTCAATTTAAAAAATCCAATACCAAATGACGTAGCTAAAATAATTAAAAAAACCCCACAATATGTTGGCAGAGTTATTTCCGTCTTACATGAAAAACAACTGATTACTATTAAACAAGCTGGAAAATTAAAATATTATTATCCGTCACTCGATGCGACAATTGCATATTCGGATATTTGATGTACACATTTTTAGAAATTATACTTCCGTAACCAACATGATGGACGCTTTTTATGAAACTTCTAAAAATATATGGTGAAGCGCATAATAATCTTATTGATCAGAATCGCAAAAAAAATTACCGTAATCAAGCTGAGCAGCACACATTAATTTTGTTTCAAGAAGGTTTGTATTTTAATACTGAAGAACTTAAAAAATCTAATTATATTTACGGCGTCGAAGATGCATTGTTATCAATTTATGGTGATATTTTAAAGTGTCACATAACTACATTTCATGGTATTCGAGATTTTATGGCTCTATATAATTTAGATCAAGAAAACAAAATTTTAGATTGTATAAGCCAGTTAGATTCTGAAGTTAAAAAAAATATTAAATCAGTAAAGCAATCTAGACACAATTTTACTGAAATGATAGTTGACTATGTGAAAGAAATTTTATTTCTTGCTTTTGGGAGCCCTATAAAAGACTTCATTTCAGGTGTTTTAAAAGAAAATCATTTGCTAGACATAGTAGGATATCACTTTATTATCTATGATGAATTGCTTTTTTCGGAAAAAATAGACATAGTTAAATTTGATTTAAATTTTTTTAGATTATTCTTTGAATTTAAAAAATTGTTAGACCCATTCTTAAGAAATATTTTACTTCCTAAATTACTAACAATGATAAGGACTACATACGAAACAATTGCACAAAATGCTAATTTGAGTACAGACAAATTACGGGCTTTCTTCGATAACCCTTGTGAAGAAGATATCCATAGTACTGAAATCTTAATTAATTTAAGAAATCATGTTTTTTGTAATAATATTTTTCTTATTTTAAAAGCCAATACAGAAAAAAATGATTTTTCATTTATTGTTGGAAATGATCATATCGAAGGACTTAAAATAATTTTTGAATCTAGAAAGCAGGAATGCAATGAACTTAATTTAAGAGTGGAATACTATTCCAAAAATTTTAATAAAGAAGAAAAAAAAGATGACTGCACAAAGCCAAGCAGGAAAACAAAGAACTCGCTTACAATAAAGCTTATATCCGAAGATTCACCGATATTAGCAAATACGCGAGGATCTTCATCTCAACAATCTCAACCTCATCTCCATTATGATCTTACAGGTTTTATTGGAAGGCCTGTTTGCCTTGCGCCAAAGCGATAAACTTGCAACTTGTATACATGGATAATAACCATGCAAGTAGAGTCGGTATGTTCTATACCTTTACCTCTTAATAAAAACTTCAAAAACCTATTTTCTCTGGAATATTAGCGATCCAATCATCAATATTCCAGGAAAAATGGTATTAGTCATTTATTAAAAGCTTTCTCGAAAACACGAGTCTGTTTACAAAATCTGCTTGTAGTTCTCGGCGAGCTTCTGCAAATTAATTTTGTTGAGGAATAATGAATAACTCACCCAGGAGGCGAGTCCAGACATATCAAAAAACTGAGGGGGAACATATTTAGGGCGAACGACAATTTTTTTGTCGATGAGATCAGACCATGAATGCAAATCACCAAGTGTTGTTTTACCTAAGAATAATAATGGAATGCGATCTAATAATCCGCGCTGTATGGCTAATCGAATGTAATTAAAGATCATGACAACACCTTTGGTGTACGATAAATCTTTCGTGAAAGGTAATCCATCAGGTGTACTGCCGCGGAAAATACGCACTGAAGTTTCATAGCTATTTTCATCACCGTATCCTTGTTCTTGAAAGTAATGAAATATATCTAAGAAATTGGCCCCTTTATCAACCATAGATATAGTAACGACTCGATTCGCTAATCGACGTAAACGTTCTGGATATTCTCTGAAGGTAAATAATTCCATGAGAACGGCTAATCCTTCTTGTGTCACCGTTGAAGAAGGAGGACCTTTACTGAGAAAAGTACAGACGGGTTGGGCGCGTCCATTGAGTGTTGTTCCGAGATGTACCCATCCTTCATGTACTTCTAGTAATCGAAGTTGTCGTTCACTGAACATCGCATTACTTCGAAGTTTTAATACTTCTGCACCCGCTGCGGCATCTGCAACCACTTCATCAGTCACTTCAACTTGAATGGGTTCCTCTTGCTCGGTAAAATAATTTTGTAATCGTACTCTTAAAATTTCAGCTGCTTTAGCGCTATCAATATTTTTCTCATCTAATTCATTGGTTGTATAAGATTCAATTTTTGGTGTTACTTCAGAAAAAATCTCAGCGACATCATGAACACTGGGTCCCCCAGGATAAAACACTTCATCCGCTGCACCATATAAGTTTTGTGATAGCTGAGAAAATTCTGGAGTCCCTCGAGCCATTAACATACGAACAACCATTCGATATTCCCGGCACATGCGCATCATGATTTCACCAACTGGATTGAATTGACCCAAATTCTTGGTGATGTCACGTTCTATCGCACGGAATTCTTCAATTTTTTCTTCAGGATTAAAAATAAGTGGATATTTTTTATAATATTCTAAGCTAACAGATGGAGGTTCTTGGCAATTTTTACTAAAAAAATCGCGCTTAATACTATCATCCCACTTAATGGCATCTAAAATACGAATAGGTTTTTGAGCATTCACAATTCGATTGGAGAGTTCCTTAGTGATTTGTGCTTCTTTAGATAATCCCACGAGAATGCTTCCTTATTTTCTGGAGATGGAATATAGCAAAGTCAGCGTGTCATTGTCATCTCTGTAAGCTTGTCATCCTGAGCGTTAGCGAAGGATCTCGTAGTACCATTGAGATCCTTCGCTAACGCTCAGGATGACAAGGTTCACGCTCTGGTGAGAAGCTCATAGAAATGACACCACCAAAAACAAAAAACCCGCTCATGAGCGGGTTTTTTGTAGTTCGGAACGAACGGCTGATTACATCATGCCGCCCATACCTCCCATTCCACCCATGTCACCACCGCCCATAGGTGCTTGCTGTTCCTTCTTAGGAAGTTCAGCAATCATGCATTCTGTCGTCAACATGAGTCCGGCAACAGAAGCTGCATTTTGTAATGCAGTACGAGTCACTTTGGTTGGATCCAAAATACCCATTTCTAACATGTCACCAAATTCACCAGTCGCAGCGTTATAACCAAAACTTCCTTTGCCTTTTGCCACTTCATTTAAAACAACAGAAGCTTCTACACCAGCGTTAGAAACGATTTGACGTAATGGCGCTTCAATCGCACGACGAAGAATATTGATACCAATATTTTGATCTTCATTGTCACCAGTGAGTGTCTTTAATACGTGTTGTGCACGAATCAACGCGACACCACCACCAGGAACCACGCCTTCTTCTACGGCAGCACGAGTTGCATGCAGCGCATCTTCTACGCGTGCTTTCTTTTCTTTCATTTCCATTTCAGTCGCAGCACCTACTTTGATCACTGCAACACCGCCTGCTAATTTTGCAACGCGTTCTTGGAGTTTTTCACGATCATAGTCAGAAGTCGTATCAGCGATCTGAGCACGAATTTCAGTGATACGTGCTTGGATATCTTTTGCTTTACCAGAACCACCGATGATAGTTGTATTTTCTTTAGTAACTACTACTCGTTTCGCAGTTCCTAAATCGGCAACACCAGCACCTTCTAAAGTTTTACCAATTTCTTCAGCAATCACATTAGCAGAAGTTAAAATAGCGATGTCTTGCAACATGGCTTTACGACGATCACCAAAACCTGGCGCTTTAACCGCACAAACTTTAACGATACCGCGAATATTATTCACAACTAAAGTTGCTAATGCTTCACCTTCAACATCTTCAGAGATGATCAAGAGTGAACGACCTGCTTTCGCAACGCCTTCTAATGTTGGCAACATTTCGCGAATATTAGAAATTTTCTTGTCGACGAGCAGAACATAAGGATCTTGTAATTCAGCGCTCATGTTTTGTTGGTTGTTGATGAAGTATGGAGATATGTAACCACGATCAAACTGCATACCTTCAACAACAGACAATTCATCTTTCAATCCATTGCCTTCTTCGACAGTGATAACGCCTTCTTTACCCACTTTTTCCATTGCTTCAGCAATAATATTTCCAACTGTTGCATCAGAGTTTGCAGAAATAGTACCAACTTGTGCAATCGCTTTAGTATCTTTGCAAGGCTTAGAAAGTTTCTTCAGTGCACCAATCAATTCTTCAACGGCTTTATCAATACCGCGTTTGAGATCCATAGGATTTGCACCAGCAACTACAGATTTTTGGCCTTCCATGATAATTGCATGAGCTAATACAGTAGCTGTCGTTGTACCATCGCCCGCGTTGTCAGAAGTTTGTGACGCAACTTCTTTAACCATCTGAGCGCCCATGTTTTTGAATTTATTTTCAAATTCAATTTCTTTCGCAACAGTCACACCGTCTTTAGTAACGATAGGTGAACCGAAAGATTTTTCGATAACAACGTTACGACCCTTTGGACCTAGTGTAACGGCAACTGCTTTCGCCAAACCATCCACACCATCTAACATTCTAATACGAGCATCATTACTATAAATGAGTTCTTTAGCAGACATTGTATTTTCCTCTCTAAAATAAATAATTAAGCTTCAATTACACCTAAGATATCTTCTTCGCGCATAACGACGAGTTCTTCGCCACCCAGCTTGATTTCTGTTCCTGAGTATTTGCCGAATAGTACTTTATCTTTTACTTTTACAGCTAAAGCGCAAACTTCACCGTTTGCTAACACTTTGCCTGAACCTATTGCCATAACAACACCTTGGCTTGGCTTTTCTTTTGCAGTATCTGGAATAACAATTCCACTGGCAGTCTTGGTTTCTTCTGGTAATCGGCGGATAACCACTCGATCATGTAAAGGACGAATCTTACTCATGCATTTTCTCCTAAATTGTCTAGAAATCTAAAATCGCTTTTTAGCACTCTCTTAACGAGAGTGCCAATGATAGCGATATAGGGGTGAGAGTCAACAATTCAAGGGGAAAAGTTAAAAAAATAAAACGAAAGCTGTATACTGCGCAACTTTAATAAATTGAACCCCCACCCTAACCCTCCCCCGGAGTACCGGGGGAGGGAATTGAGACTTTACCGAAGAGAAATAAAGTTCCCTCCCCGATATCTCAGAGGAAGGAATTGAAGCTAAAGTCCTCTCCCTCGATACCTCGGAGGAAGGAACCGAAACTCAAGTCCCCTCCCCCGGACGAAGGGGGAGGGTTAGGGTGGGGGCAACCATATATATAGTATGCTACCGACATGAATAAATCTGTGCAAAAAATGTTCTTATTTTGGCCTCTTGTGCTTTTAACAGCCTTCTTGATGGCGTTGCAAATCATGCATTGGCAAGTATTGGCTTCGCTAATCCCTTCCAATGAGTTGCCCGTTATCCCCACTCCTATTATAAAAGACTTCGCTAGGTACATTGCCGCGCAACTATTTCTTTGGGCTTTTGTGGTTTTTGCAATCTGGGGTACCACTCGACTTACTGCTCGCCTTTTTAAACTTGATCACAATCAAACATTTTATCTGGGTATGATTACATGGTTCTTGAGCGTCTTAGTTATTTTTCTAACGAACCAATATTATTTTCCGCGGTCCATTTTTGCAGAACTCATGAGTGCACTCATCAACCCCACTTTTAATAAAATTTTACTTTTGTCATGCGTCACACTACTCAGCTTAGAATTATTACTCGCACTCTTAAGTGCATTTTTATTTTTGAATAAGAAATTTCGATTTGTTATGGCAGTAATTTTTATCAGTGGCTTATCTTATTTTTTATTTTCTTCAGAATTTAAAAATACTGTTTCAGATACTAAACCGAATATTATTATCATTGGATTTGATTCGTTACGTCCTGATCAACTCAATCATTATGGAAATCGCCAAAATCTTGCACCACATATCGATCAATTCCTGAAAGACTCTACTCATTTTACGCAAGCCATTTCACCACTTGCACGTACTTACGCAGCATGGACAAGTATTCTGACAGGAAAATATCCAAAAAATAATGGCGCACGCGATAACTTGCTTAACCCTAAAGAATTACATTTAGGTGATACATTGCCACAACAATTACAAAAAGCAGGATATGAAACGGTATACATCACTGATGAAAAACGTTTTAGTAATATTGATGAGCAATTTGGATTCGATAAAATCTTAGGCCCAAAAATTGGATTTAATGATTTCTTTTTAGGGATTCTTTATGACTTTCCATTATCGAATCTTATCATCAACACTCGACTTGGCGCTTGGTTATTCCCTTATAATCACGCAAATCGTGCAGCACATATCACGTATCAACCCAATACTTTTAATACGCTCATTAAGAATTTCTTACGTGAAAAACACAACAAACCTTTATTTTTAAATATTCATTTTTGTATCACGCATTGGCCATACGCAACAGCGTCTACTTCTGACGAAGGTTTTCCTCCAGAAAGTGTTGAAAAGTCTTTTCAGTTTTATCAACAAAGCATTCAAGTTGTTGATAAACAATTTGAAACCCTATTAAACGAATTGAAAAAAAATGGATTACTCAAAAATAGTCTTGTTATTTTATTATCTGATCATGGTGAATCATTCGCACGTGCTGAAGATAATTTAACTTCAAATCCTTATGTTGCTGATCCTAAAAAAATTCCTGGTCCTTTCCAACTATATAATCAAGAACAAAAAAAGAAATCAGAAAGTTTATTGGAAAGAAATGTTTCTACTTTAGCAGGACATGGTTCTGATGTACTAAGCCCTTCTCAATCGCGTGTATTATTAAGCTTCAAAAGTTTCGGCGCATTCAAAAATATTCCACGAAATCTACCTTTTACTGTTTCATTAGTCGATTTAAAACCAACCATTTTAGATTTTTTAAATTTATCTTTAGGGAAAAATGATGGTATTTCTTTAAAACCTTACATCTTCAACAACACGATACCACTTTCTAAACCTAGGCCTATCTTTAATGAAACAGGATTTATGCCAAATTCCAGCATCATGTTACACGCTTCATTACCGGCTCTAGTCAGAATTGGAGTGGATGAGTATGAGCTCAACTCTACTAATGGCCGGGTACAATTTAAAGAAAGCAAATTATCCCATTTAATTGCCAACAAACAACGTGCGGTGATTTACAAAGATTGGATGCTGGCTTTTTATCCCGGCAAACAAAAACCTATTCCTGTACTCGTAAATTTAAAAACTAAAGAATGGACTGATGTGTTAACTTCACCATTGGCAAAACAAAGTCCTTTACCTGAATTATTAAATAACATAAAAACTTTTTATGGCGATGAGTTGTCACTCTGAACAAGAGATCCTTCGCTGACGCTCAGGATGACAATATGCACACTCAGGATGCCACGATCCACTCTCAGGATAATAATGTGCTCATAATCGTACATTGTCATCCTGAGTGTGAACTGTGCCATCCTGAGCGTCAGCGAAGGATCTCATTATTCATACCACTTATATTGAAATTATTTTAGAGCGCATAAGAAATAAATAATATAAAATTCGACTTAAAAAACGGATGGCACTTATGAAAAAAATTTTATTACTATTACTTCTTTCTTTATCCACGTTAGTGTTTGCAGCTGAACACAAGCCTTTGCCGGTAAATCAAGCTTTTCAATTCTCTACGCATCTCATTGACCCTAATACATTTGTTGCTACTTGGAAAATGTCACCAGGATATTTTCTTTATCGAGACCGTTTTCATTTTAAGATATCACAAACAACACAGGCTCAACTCGGAAAAATAAATTTCCCTATCGGAGTAAAAAAATCTGATGTTGAATTAGGAAATTATCAAGTCTATTTCAATCAATTACAATTACCAATTTCTATTCTTGGATTAAAATCAGGAGAAGTTAACTTCAAGATCACTTATCAAGGATGTTCTGACTCAGGATTTTGTTATCCTCCCACCACTCAAAAACTAGTCTTGAATATTGATAATGAATTAGGAATTACATCCGTTAAAATGGCACCTTACAAACGTAGCGCTGAAGTTGGCACTTCAAAAGCCGCACAATTACTACATGGCCACAATTTAATTTGGATAATACTTGGCTTTTATGTTTTTGGATTATTGCTGGCATTTACACCTTGTGTGTTGCCGATGGTTCCTATTATTTCTGGCATTATCGTCGGACATGGACATAACATCACGACAAGGAAAGCATTTCGATTATCACTGGCTTATGTTCTTGGCATGGCGATCACTTATACGCTCGCAGGAGTACTCGTCGCTTTAGTCGGTAGTAACATACAAGCTGCGATGCAAAATCCTATTGCCATCACTTTATTCAGTTTACTCTTTGTAATTTTAGCGTTATCTATGTTTGGGTTTTACGATTTGAAACTTCCCTCTGGATTAGAAAACTGGCTCAATAAATTTTCGAAACATCAATCCAGTGGACATTATGCCAGTGCTGCCATCATGGGTTGTCTTTCTAGCTTGATGGTTTCTCCTTGCATCACCGCACCATTGATTGGTGCTTTAGGATATATCGGATCTACGGGAGATGTCACATTGGGTGCTGTCGCGTTATTTTGCTTAAGTTTAGGCATGGGCACTCCGCTACTTTTAGTTGGGGCTTCTGCCGGAAAACTTTTACCCAAAGCTGGATCATGGATGAATGCCGTCAAAAATTTCTTTGGCGTGGTCTTGATCGCAATCGCTATCTATTTATTAGAACGCATTCTTCCTTCAACAGTCACCATGTTTTTATGGGGAAGCCTCTTGATCATTTCAGCGATTTATCTGGGTGCCTTATACAGAACTGAAATTAAAGGTTGGAAACAATTATGGCAAGGCGTTGGTGTGATTGCTTTAACCTACGGCGTACTTATCTTATTTGGCACTAGCATGGGAAACACAGATCCTCTTCTACCTTTATCAAGTTTCAATTCCGCATCCATACAACCAGCAACTGAAAACCGTACTGCTCCTTGGATAACATTAAAAACCTTAACAAAAGTCGACATTGAACTCACAAAGGCAAAGGCATCAGGAAAACCCGTGTTCTTAGATTTTTATGCCGACTGGTGCACAGCCTGTAAAGCTATGGATAGAACCACATTCAAAAACTCTAGCGTCCTCAGTGCATTGAAAAACTTCGTTTGGATAAAAGTCGATGTCACATCCAATGACGCAGACGCCAAAGAGTTACTCGCCCACTTCTCTGTCATTGCACCCCCAACTTTCCTCTTCTTTGATAAAGAAGGAAACCCAATCCCAGGTGCAACCATGGTTGGAGAAATGCATGCGAAGGAATTCTTAGAACACTTACCGATGGAGTAGCAAACAGATTCTGTTCTACTCATACTCCGTTTCGTAGCCCGGGTAAGCATCGAGCTTTTACGATGCGCAACCCGGGGTTAAGCTCAAGCCCTGGTTGCGCGTTTTGGCCAAACTATTAAATTCGGCAAAAACGCTTACCCAGGCTATGGAAACTATCGATTCTCGGGAAACCGAGGGGTGACGCGGCAGGCCTCCCGATTTTTAAGTTTCGTAGCTCGGGTAAACATCGGGCTTTTGCGATGCGCAACCCGGGGTTAAGATCGACCCCGGCTTACACGTTTTGAAAAGCAAAAACGCTTACCCGGGCTACAGAAACTGAGGGGAGGGCCACGGGTCCCCGGGCCCAAATCTACTAGAAACTTCACCCATCTTGCATTCAACTGCATCGATCTAGACATTCTCAAAAGACTCAGGCAGAATCGCCCCCCTATGAAAAACATACTCGTTCTACACGGTCCTAACCTCAACTTACTCGGTACTCGAGAACCCGAGGTATATGGAGCAACAACCCTCGATCAATTGAACGATAGGCTGACAACACTGGCAAAAGGCCTGAACCTCAACCTAACAACCTTCCAATCTAACGCAGAACATGAACTCATTGATAGGGTACAACAAGCAAAACTTCAGGGAACTTCGTTTATCATCGTCAATCCTGCAGCATTTACTCATACTAGCATCGCATTGCGAGATGCCTTCTTGGCGACTCAAATCCCTTTTATAGAAGTACATTTGAGTAATATTAAATCACGAGAACCGTTCCGACATCATTCTTATCTATCTGATATTGCAACTGGTGTTATTTTTGGTCTGGGTGTCATTGGTTATGAACTGGCTCTACAAGCCGCAGCACAATATTTAACTAAAAATTAACTAAGGAGTCCTTTTGTGTCTATGGACATTAGAAAAGTTAAAAAACTCATTGAACTACTGGAAGAAAGTGGCATCAATGAAATTGAAATCCGTGAAGGCGAAGAGTCTGTTCGCATCAGTCGTTCAACTCAATCGGTTCAGCAACATGTTGTACCTATGGTGCAACATGCGCCTGTGGTGCAAGTAGCCAATGAAGTTAAAGCCGCTCCTGCACAACAAACCGCAGAACCCGCTCAAAACACCCCTGACATCAGTGGTCATACAGTAAAATCTCCGATGGTGGGCACGTTATATTTAGCTTCTTCTCCAGAAGCTAAGAACTTTGTGACCGTTGGTCAATCTGTCAAAGTAGGCGATACGCTTTGTATCATCGAAGCTATGAAAATGTTTAATGAAATTGAAGCCGATAAAGCCGGTGTTATTCGCGCTCAACTCGTAGAGAATGGTCAACCGGTAGAATATGGACAACCCTTATATATCATCGAGTAACAATCATGTTGGATAAAATTGTCATTGCTAATCGCGGGGAGATTGCGTTACGCATTCTTCGTGCATGTAAGGAAATGGGCATAGCAACCGTCGCTATTCATTCAGAAGCTGACCGTGACTTGATGCACGTTCGACTGGCTGATGAATCAGTTTGTATTGGGCCTGCTAGTAGCACCTCTAGTTATTTAAATATTCCTGCCATTATCAGCGCTGCAGAAATTACAGATGCGATGGCTATTCATCCTGGATATGGATTCTTAGCTGAAAATGCAGATTTTGCGGAACGCGTTGAAAAAAGTGGATTCAATTTTATTGGACCCACTGCGGATACCATTCGCATGATGGGTGATAAAGTTTCAGCGATTCATGCGATGAAACAAGCTGGCGTTCCTTGTGTGCCTGGATCTAACGGACCACTCGGTGACAATCCAAAAACAATTTTAGCAACGGCCAAGAAAATTGGTTATCCCGTTATCATCAAAGCAGCGGGTGGCGGTGGTGGTCGAGGCATGCGTGTCGTACACACCGAAGCAAATTTATTAAATGCCATTTCACTCACTCGTAGCGAAGCAAAATCAGCTTTCGGAAATGACATGGTGTACATGGAAAAGTTTTTAGAGAATCCTCGTCATATTGAATTTCAAGTGTTAGGAGATGGTGAAGGTAATGCAATCCACCTAGGAGAACGTGATTGTTCTATGCAACGTCGTCATCAAAAAGTGATTGAAGAATCTCCTGCACCAGGATTGGATGAAAAGAAACGTGAAAAAATTGGCGCGACCGTTGTCAAAGCTTGTAAAGCAATCAAGTATCGCGGCGCAGGCACTTTTGAATTTCTGTATGAAGATGGTGAATTTTATTTTATTGAAATGAATACTCGAATCCAAGTAGAACATCCTGTTACCGAAATGGTGACTGGCGTCGATTTAATTAAAGCACAAATTGCAATCGCGGCAGGAAAAGGATTACCTTGCAAACAAAAAGATATCACCATGGAAGGTCATGCGATTGAATGTCGTATTAATGCGGAAGATCCCGAAACTTTTATGCCATGTCCTGGTACGATTAAGTTTTATCATCCACCCGGCGGGCCTGGTATTCGAATCGATAGTCACATTTACACAAGCTATAAAGTGCCACCCTATTATGATTCTATGATTGGAAAACTCATCAGTTATGGCAAAACCCGAGAAGAAGCCATTAATCGAATGAAAAATGCATTAGATGAAATTGTGATTGATGGTATCAAGACGAATATTCCTTTGCATAAAAAAATCATGAGAGATTCAAATTTTGCTAAAGGCGGAACGAATATTCATTATTTGGAACATGAGTTAATGAAGTGATTGATGCTGGAGGGCCTCGGGGTCCTGCCGCGACTCTCCCCCATTTTTGCGTAGCTTGTCATCCTGAGCGTCAGCGAAGGATCTCAATGTTAACGCTGAGATCCTTCACTACGTTCAGGATGACAGTAACGAAGCAAAAATCGGGGGGACCCCGCGTCACCCCTCGGCTTTTCAACATCGAGGAATTTTCAAAGAGGATTCTATGACTACGAATACTATTAAACGGGCACTACTTAGTGTTTCTGATAAAGCGGGTTTACTTTCATTTGCACAGGCGTTACATGCGCTTGGTATAGAAATTTTATCGACGGGTGGTACTGCAAAATTATTGAAAGATAATGGTATTCCTGTCATTCAAGTTTCTGAACATACTGGATCGCCAGAAATTATGGATGGCCGTGTGAAAACCTTGCATCCAAAAATTCATGGCGGCATTTTAGGAAGACGTGGCATTGATGATGCATTAATGCAAGAGCATCACATTGCGCCGATCGATTTGGTTGTTGTGAATCTTTATCCCTTTCAACAAGTAATTACTGATCCTAAAACAGATTTTGACACAGCGATTGAGAATATTGATATCGGTGGCCCAACGATGCTTCGATCTGCCGCAAAAAATCACGCACATGTCACAGTCATTGTAGATAGCGATGATTATGCAATTGTGATCGATGAAATCAGTGCGCGCGGTCATACGGATGCAACTACTCGTTTGCGATTAGCACAAAAAGCTTTTGCACATACTGCGCAATATGATGTTGCGATTCAAACGTACCTCAATCAATTTGTTGAAAATAAACCTGTGTTTCCAGAAAATTTATTACTTTCACTCGAAAAGAAACAAGATTTACGTTACGGAGAAAATCCTCATCAGCAAGCGAGTTTTTATGTTGAGAATAATCCTCCTGTAGGATCCCTTGCTACTGCAGAACAATTACAAGGAAAACCCTTATCTTATAATAATATTGCTGACGCTGATGCGGCCTTATCTTGTGTTAAAGAATTTTCAGGACAACCTGCGTGCGTGATTGTGAAACATGCGAATCCTTGCGGTGTTGCATTAGAAAAATCATTAATGGATTCTTATCTTCGTGCATTTGCAACAGATCCTACTTCTAGTTTTGGTGGCATCATTGCTTTTAATCAAATCGTTGATGATATTCTTTTAAAAACTATTTTAGATAAACAATTTGTCGAAGTAATCATCGCACCAGAATTTACAAACGCTGCTATCGAAGTCGCAAAACAAAAACAAAATGTTCGCTTGCTTCGCACCGGACAATGGGAAACAAATTCAAAACCTACTTTAGATTACAAACGTATTGAAGGTGGATTGTTAGTTCAAGATCGTGATCAACATATCATTCAACCACAAGATTTAAAAGTTGTTACAAAGCGTGCGCCAACATCACAAGAATTATCTGATCTTTTATTTGCATGGCGCGTCGTCAAGCATGTGAAATCCAATGCGATTATTTATGCGAAACAACAAGCAACGATTGGCATTGGCGCAGGACAAATGAGTCGTGTCTATAGCGCTAAGATCGCGAGCATCAAAGCCGCCGATGAAGGATTAGTAGTCGAAGGTTCTGTCATGGCCTCTGATGCTTTCTTTCCTTTTAGAGATGGTATTGATGCTGCAGCTGACGTCGGCATCACCGCTGTGATTCAACCTGGCGGTTCCATTCGAGATGAAGAAATTATTCAAGCTGCCAATGAACACAATCTCGCGATGGTGTTCACAGGAATTCGGCATTTTAAACACTAATCCATTTCGAAATAACTGATTCACATAGGAAGAAGGTCCCATGGATAAACAAAGTAGTCTTGTACGAAGTTTTAGTTTAATACTCCAAATGTCAGCACTTATTGTAACGATCATGATCACTCAAAGCCCAGGGTATGCTAAGGGTGCGACAGCGCATGATGAATGTCGTATAGCAAAGACATTAAAACCCGGTTCGTTGCAAGGAATGGATCCAACATTTATCGCAGCAGTAACACACGCCATTGGGGGATATACACTAAACAGCATCGCAGACTGCAAGGCAATAAACGAATCAACCTTTCAAGCGTATGTTTACGAGTCAGAAGTACACTGTGATTGGTTTCCTATCCAATATACGATGGGAGACAAACAGATAAAAGAAAACGGTGACCAGATAGTGCCCGACATAGAAAGCTGCAAGGAGCAAGCTATGATAAACGCTGCACAAGCGGCGAAATATGAATACCAATTGGAACTTAAAAAAGAGGGCAATAAATAGAGAGTAGCGATGCAGCTAGGGTATCGTTGCAGACCACATTGGCACCAACCAGGCAAAGCACAGTCGCTACTCACCTACAAACGCGTCGTCCAGTGCGTGATAAACTTCCTTCGAGATGAAGCAATCGTTCAAGCTGCCAATGAACACAATCTCGCG
This sequence comes from Pseudomonadota bacterium, assembly GCA_018241565.1. Taxonomy (GTDB): domain Bacteria; phylum Pseudomonadota; class Gammaproteobacteria; order JAFEDO01; family JAFEDO01; genus JAFEDO01. The sequence goes on along the minus strand of JAFEDO010000009.1, from coordinate 30,276 downwards.
ATGATGTTTACAGGAATTCGGCATTTTAAACATTGATATACCCCTACCTTTCTACGGTAGAATACGGCGCTTCAAAATCAACAAGGTACTCTGATGAAAATACTTATTATTGGTAATGGTGGGCGCGAACACGCTTTAGCTTGGAAAGTCGCTCAATCTCCTGAAGTCACTCAAGTCTTCGTAGCACCTGGGAATGCGGGGACTGCGCTAGAACCTAAAACTCAAAATGTTCCTATTCAAGCATTGGATATAGAAAAACTCTTACAGTTTGCCGAAGAAAATTCAATTGATTTAACCATTGTCGGTCCTGAAGCGCCGCTATCAGCCGGTATTGTTGACGCTTTTCAGAAAAAACAGCTCGCATGTTTTGGTCCTTCGGCGGCTGCGGCACAATTAGAAGCATCTAAGAGCTTTAGTAAAGACTTTATGCAACGCTACCAAATACCGACCGCACGCTATGCTTGCTTTGAAGATTTCACTGCTGCAAAAAACTATATTAATCAACACTCTGCACCATTGGTGATTAAAGCCGATGGATTAGCAGCAGGAAAAGGCGTTGTGATAGCAGAAACACATGAACAAGCATTGGACGCCGCAAAAATGATGCTAAACCAACCCGGCGCTAAAATTGTCGTTGAAGAATTTATCACCGGTGAAGAAGCCAGTTTTATTGTCATTACAGATGGTGTGCATGCCATCCCACTGGCGACTTCTCAGGATCACAAAACGAGAGATGATGGAGATAAAGGCCCGAACACAGGTGGGATGGGTGCTTATTCACCAGCACCTATTGTGACACCCGAATTACAAAAAATTGTCATGGAATCCATTATTCAACCCACCCTAGAAGGCATGGCAAAAGAAGGGCATCCTTTTGTAGGATTTTTATATGCAGGGCTCATGATTACTCCGAAGGGAGAACCCAAAGTATTGGAATTTAACTGTCGATTTGGCGATCCAGAAACCCAACCCATTCTCCTACGCATGCGTTCCGACCTCGTTAAATTATGTGAAAAAACCCTCGAAAAAAGCTTGCAAACTATGTCCATTGAGTGGGATCCTAGGCCCGCGTTAGGAGTTGTACTGGCATCAAAAGGCTATCCCGAACAATATCAAAAAGGAATTCCCATTCCAGGATTACAGCAACATCATTTGAAAGACGGTAAAATTTTTCACGCGGGCACTCGATTAGAAGGAAATCAAATCGTCACGGATGGTGGCCGAGTACTTTGTATTACAACTTTAGGTGAAACGATTGCAGATGCTCAAGCTAAAGCTTACCAAATCATCCGTGAAATAAATGCCGACGCATTATTTTATCGAAGTGATATTGGGCATCGTGCAGTTCGCCGCGAAATACTGAGTGGACAACATGTTAAATGACTCCGTTTCATTAACACAAAAAGATTTTTTAATAGACCCTCCTTATCACTCACAAGATGAAGTGGTAGTAGGGTCCGAACAAGATTCTACAAATGTTTATTATCGCTCTCGATTATTTAATGCTAACACTGGCACTAATTTATTAACGACTGCCGCTGCACCATTTTTTGTATTAAGCGAACAATTAAAAAAAATGGAGCTTCTGCCTGATTTACAATTACTACAATATCATTTAGCTCACGAATTTAAAGTTTTTGAATCTCGAGGAAGAATGTCAGGCTACCCAGCAGAAACTTTATTTATCGCCCGCTATTTAATTTGTTGTTTGCTAGATGAAATTTTAAGAAGCAAACCTAACTCTTATCAGTTATTTTGGTCCTGTAAACAATTATTTGCGAATGCGCCTTCTTTCTCACAAGAAGATGATCCTTTTTTTGCAATTCTAGATAAACTCAGCAAGGACCCAACTAATCATATCGATTCTTTAGAATTAATATATATGCTATTAATCAGTGGGTTTTCCGGTAATTACCAAACTATGCCCCACGGGAAAATGTATCTCGATGAAAAAATAGATCATTTGTATCAATTAATACGAACTCATCGTGGAGATTTCAAAAAGGATGTATTTATTGCCAATGTGATCAATAAAAAACATAAGCTTTTAGAAAAGCCTCTCCCCTTACTTTTAATGATTACTTTTGCTTTTACGATTATTGTTAGTGTTTATACCCAATTTAATTATTTGTTAGACTTGAATTCAAAACCATTTTCAGAAAAATTGAATAAAATTGTCAAACAAGTACAACAAGTGAATCATGATTTATGATATCCGGTAAAAAAATATCTACTACTATACCTATGCTTTCAGAAGCGAATGACATTATTCAAGCGCTCACGGACAATTTAGCACAAGTTGTTTTCTTTCTTAAAAGAAGCCAAGGCAAAAAATCATGGCAACAACAAGCCTTATATGAAAAACCTTGGTACTTAGTCATAGGCCCCACACATTCAGGAAAAAATACTTTACTTAAGAATTCAGCACTGACTTTTAGCCATACTTTATTACAAGATAATAAATATTGTCAGACATGGTTAACAGATAATGCCGTGTTTATTACTATTCCAGGAAAATTAATTTCAGATTCTACCTATAGTTCGATATGGCCATCTCTATTAAAAGTATTGAAACAGTTTAGAGGCAAACAACCTTTTGATGGTATCTTATTAACATTCAATCCTATTCAAATATGGCAACAAGGCAAATCGCAACGGACAAAGCTGCTAGAAAACACTCAAATAGCATTAACGACACTATGTCGAAAATTACACTGTCCAGTACCTATCAATATTATTTTTACGCATGCTGATTTAATTTCTGGATTCACAGAATTCTTTTCTGATCTCAATCAAGAAGAACGGAATCAAAGCTTCGGAGCCGTACTGCCACTGCAAAAGCATTTTGACTCTATAATCTTCAATCGAGAATTCAGCAAATTACTGCAACGACTCCATCAACAACTTTTATGGCGTATCCAATTAATACGAGATCCTCAGAAAAAAATCCTCGTGAAAAATTTTCCTCTACAATTAGAAAGCTTACAAAGAACTTTCTCCAACGCTTTAGAAAAATTGTTCCCCAATAAAAAACAAAAAATGAGAGGCTGGCTACACGGCGTATTTTTAACAAGCAGCTGCCAGCAAGGAACTACCATCGATGTCTTAGCCAAACATGCTAATCAACTGTTTCAAGTTCAAACGGATATACAACGCCATACACAAAGCGGTACCACAAAATCTTATTTCATTCAGCAATTGCTACAGAATGATGTCTTCTTAAATAGAGCACAAGCTGAAGATGCCTTCTTTATTAAAAGAATATGGTCCTATCGTGTGAGTTATGCGGCCATATTTCTTATTGCAGTCACTGGGCTATTTCAAATAACCCATAACTTCAAAGAAGAAATTCGCGCATTAAATATTGCACAACAATCCATTCAGAATTTTGAATTACTGACTTTAGAACATAATGACAATATGAATACAGTGCTCGCAAAATTAGAAGTACTACGTTTCGCAGAAAACCAATTCTCTAAAATTTATTTACCTGATTATTGGCCTTCATTATTTAAAAATGTTCGGCAAGTTAAAAAGCAACTTTCATTTGCTTATCGATACGCATTAGAAAACCAATTCATTCCGTTTATTGCACAAAAAATTGAAAAACAATTGGTGGAAAAAAATCAGGACCCTTATCTGCTCTATGGAAAATTAAAAGCGTATCTTATGCTAGGCGAACCTACGCATCGTGATTCTGCTTATTTATTTCTGTGGCTTCAGTCGAACTGGGGTAAAAATATTCCATTAGATCTAAATCAAAATGATAAGTTTTTCGCATTATTAAAAACCGCTTTAAAACAACCTTTTGTTTATAAATCATTAAATGCTCGAATTATCCAACAAGCAAGACAACAATTATCCGATTTACCTAAGCCATTCTTAGGTTATTTAGAGTTAAAGAATAATAACTCTTATTCGAATGAGCTAAGCAACCCTATTCCAGAGTCTATTCAAAAAGTATTTACTTTAACTCGCTCTAATTCAAACATACCTTATATTTATACCCAAAAAGGGTTTATAGAAATTTATGACCATCAAACAGCTTCTATTGCGCAATCCATCATTTATGGAGATTGGGTTTTAGGAAAAAAACCTAACGATGGCGAAAAAGCCCCTAGACTTTTACAACTCGAACAAGAAATTAAAATGTTATACATCACCGATTATATCAATTGGTGGAACCTATTCGTATTCAATGTGCAACCTAAATTAGATAATAATCTAAATGAAGGCATTAAAACACTGCATTACTTTGAAAAGAAACCTTCTCCCTTTGCTGTCTTATTAAAAATCATTGTTGCGAATACAAAAACATTGACTTCAAAATCAGAAGCTGGAAAAACTTTTAATGAACTCATTGCCAATCATTTTTCTGAGTTCCAAAAATTAGATGATAAAAAACTAGAACAATTCTCAGAAGATTTTCGTCAATTATCCCGATACTTAGAAAACATATATACCGCTAAAGATCCAAAATTAACGGCATTTCTCATCACGAAAGAAAGATTTACTCAATCTAAAAATAATGATGCTATTACTCAATTACTTCAGAAAGCCAACTCTTCACCAAAACCCATGCAAGATTGGTTAAAGAAAATTGCTCTCAACAATTGGCAACTCGTTTTAAATGAAGCACAGAGTTATTTAAACCAACAATGGCAAGAAACGGTATTTGATGAGTATCAAACTAATCTATTAGATAAATATCCTTTTCAAAAAGAAGCGAAAGTCGACGTCCCATTAGATAAATTCACGCAATTCTTTAATTATGGCGGCACACTGGATACTTATTTTAAAACTTACTTAGAACCTTTCATAGATGTCACTCAATCCAATTGGCAACTCAAAAAAGTGAACGATTTAACATTGAATATTTCTCCAGCCATGTTACAAGAATTAATTCGCGCAAAATTAATCCGAAAAATGTTTTTCTCAAAAGAACAATCTTCTCCTCATGTGAATTTCCAACTGAAACCTATTATTTTTCAACCGATTGTAAAAACAGTTCGACTCAATATGAGTGGACAATTCGTAGAAGATATTCAAGAAAGCAATAAAATCACGACCCTCACTTGGCCAGGTCATCTAGCTAACAAACCTGTCACTCTTACGCTCGAAGAAGTGAATGGACAAGCTTATACCGTGACCTACGAAGGCCCCTGGGCATGGTTTAAATTATTAGATGATTCCAACTTAGAAAAAGATGCCGATACTCGACACTTCTATCTTTTATTCAACATCAATGAAGATGGTGCTAAATATGAACTGATCGCAAATAACGCCATTAATCCTTTCTTACCTCAGGTAATTGAGCACTTCCAATTACCCAATGCGATTTGTTTGACTCAAAACAACCAGGCGGGTTAGAACACTATCTATCGACATCTCGATCCGGCTAAAATCAAATTATCTAAGCATCTGATAATTTCTTAATAAATATATTTGCTCATCACACTGAAAATGTTAGTATTTGCATAGATTTTTCTTGTGTTAAAATTCTATGCATTTTACTAATTAGATTATCTGTTAGAACCATTAATATTAAAGTAGGTCAAAATGAAGGATGGAGCCTCAATACCACATATCGTATTACAGATTTGTGCCTCAAGCATGGCGCCATCTAGTCAAGCCGCTAATCCCATTTTCCTGCATCATGTACCAATAGAAGCTCAATATCCCTCGAAGACTGATAATACGCAGAGTGCACTCGCTGCCTCTTATAAAAAATTCCAAAAAAGTTACGTCCCTACCATTACAATTATTAACACTCCTGATCCCTGGGAAGCACTATTTGATAAAACCATCCTGCCACCTGAGTTACGTCAACTTCAAAGTTCTAACCCTGCATTCTATGCTCAATACGTTGGATCTATCATCAGTGGCCGAACCGATTTATTTCAGTTTATAGAATCTAATAATCTTTCTTTTCCTTTAATTGTGGGTTTTTCTATTAAATTAGATCCTACACATACCATAACATGTCACATTGAAATTTCTGACAACACCATTTCTACTAAAATATCTCACTTTAATTGCCCTGAAACTTTACTGACTACTTTTAAAAACAATTTGCAAAAGATTTTAGAAAGCAGAATAAATAATAAAACTATACGTTTTACATGCCTATCTATTAACACTCAACTCCCCAGTGAACTCTCAGATCTCTCGACTTTTTTACATCCTATTTTGTTAGACCGCATTTTAAATAAAAACTTTGATTTCCAAACCATTGATTTGGATCAGATCCAACAATTTATTAAAAAACAAATTGAAGAAATTAAAACAAGCTCTGAAAATATCAAACAATCAAGACCTTTAATGTTACAGCTATATGCTTTTCTTATTAAAACAGAAGAGTATTCACTCAAAAAAACTTTGGAAAAAGAACCTCACAACAATGAGGAATTGGTTGCCCACTACCAAAACTTGAGTACTTATTTTTTCCATTCGGAACAATACATTACAGCGGTAGAATATTTAGAAAAAGCCATAGAGTTACAAAGAGGCATTGAAGAAGAGAGATATAACCAAAATCAAACGAACATCCCTGAACAAATCCTTAAACTTTGGAGAGTAAAAAAAGCTTTTGAAATACAAACCAAATTTATTTCTAGCTTAGACACTTCATTATTAGAGAAGGATAATAACTATTTTGGCTCTCCTTACCCAGATCTACTGCAACTTATCAGAGATAAAATTAAACGTGAAAAACCCGTTTCGAATCAACCCATTAGTTCACTAGTCATTAACAAAAATGCATTGGATAAAAAACGCTTATGGATAAATACCTGCTTTAATGAATGCAGAAGTCATAACGGCGACACTTCATTTCAAGCATTAATAAAAAAAGAACCCATTCAAAGCTCTTTAAATGACCTTCTTAGGAGAGAATTTCCGGATGCGAATATTACTCCAGATACTATTCAAAGCTTATTGACATCGACACCAGAAAAATCTTTAAGAACGTTATTTCTAGATTTTTTAACAGCTACCGATAAAGCTAGTCAAAGCCAAACTCCAAGGTCTGCCCAAAGCCAAACTCCAAGATCTACGGATTCAAACCAAGCAGACAAAGACACATCGATAAATCAAAAATTAGAAAAAATTCAAGCATCTTTTGTAAATATACTACTAAAACAACATGAAGCTGAATTAATACAAGCACTGATTAGCCGTGGCAATGAAATTCTTACCGAAGAATTAGCTGCATTTTTTAAGAAAAAATATCCGGAAAATTCTATTCCAAAAAATGACATTGTTAAGTTTCTCCAAACTATCGACTCTAGCTCTCTCTTTCCTAAGATTGAAAGTTTTCTTCACCATGTAAACTCTAATAAAGTCGTGAAACCATTCGCATTAAAAGCTTTAACACAAGAATTAGAATCTTTTATTTATGAATCTTTATTAACCCAAAAAAAAACTGAGACACTACAAGCTCACATTATTCAAACCCTCAAAGATTCTTATAAGCACGCTACCGGTATTGGAGCAACTACTACTGCTGCTAAGGCAGCTACTGGTACCAAAGCAACTACTGATACCGAGGTAATTACTGCCACTCGGGTAATTACCGCTGCCCAAAACTTAATTGTCTCTAAATTGGTTCAACTACTTTCTGCATCTTTACCAAATGCTGAAGAACACAAAGAACTATTTGTGCTAGCCAGAGACATCGCTTTGATGACTCCCCAAATGGCAAAAAACGACCCCCATCCAACACTGCTAACTTATTTAAAAGCCGCAACAAAGCCAAATTCCAGTGGCACACCATCTGTTAAAGAAAAGAGTCAAAATACTAAAAAAACAAGTCCTCTTAAAACCAGAGATCTCATTCTAAAAGCATTAACTATTCAGAAATTACTGAATGCACGCGCTTCGCATTCGCATTATAAGCTACAAGACTTGCTAAGAAGATACTCTAATTTCCTACCCTATGCTTGTGAGCGATTTACAACCCTTGTTCAACTTCGAAAAACATTGGGGTTCAATGCCGAACCTGCTCCATATAACCCAAATCCACCGGAGCATGCTTCAGCAGCACAATTAGAATTTCATACTGTTTTTAGTAGTTTACTAATTAATGACCCTTTCAACGTCGTGCCACTTCGTAAACAACTAAGTGACATCACTAAAAGTTGCCCTGTTAAAATCAAGAATCTTGCGACTCCTCTTTTAAAACATTTGATTGATCCTCAAAGATTATTACTACCTTCGGAGAAAGATCCTGAGCCAAATAAAACTAATGCTCTTGGAAAGCAACAAACATCATTGGTGCTTGAACCAATAAAACCAGCTGTGCCTGTCCTTGAGAAACCACAATATAAAAATTTCCAAATATTACTTAAGGAATTAGAAGCCTTCAAAAGTGCTGTTAAAATTACGCAAATACAAGAAAGAGAAACTCTTTTAAAAATAATTGCCAACCTCCATTCTCTATATGATACTTTTGCTAATGAACATTTTACAGCGCTAGAAGGAAAAAGACGTCAACTTGAAGTACCGCCAATGCATGTCTCATATGGTCCGTTTGATTCTAATGTTAACCCTGATCGTGCCCAAGAAGTTTTACCATTAAATAGCGACGGCGAAGTACAAAAAACGGTAAAAGATGGAAAGAATACTGTAAATTACGTTAAAGGAGATGGTGCTAATCCTGGGGTATATTTGAAAACTGACCCTGATAATCAAGCGAAAAATGCGGCGATTTATGAACTCACAAAAAACATACCGGGAATATTACCATTTATTACAGTCCTCATCCGCCTTACTAACCCAAATAATAATAAACTATCTTATACGACCACAGCTTCTGGTGAAAAAAAAGGAGTTAGACTAGATATTTTACTTTCGTGGCAGAAGACTCAAAAAGCACTCATCGATGCAGCTAAAACATTTCAACAAGTAACTACGCCTAAACTCAAGCGTGAGAACCGGTGCAAGTTATTTGGACTAATAGAAGAAAACCAAAAAAAAATTCAAATTACGGATTCAATGTTATCCTCTTTGAAAAGCGAGCTTTGCACTAATGAGGATCTTACACTAAAAGATATTTTATATATCATCCGTGAAATATCTAGCATCAAATTCGATCTATTACTATGTGTTCTTACTGGGTACTCAATGAGTGAGTGTAAAGAAAAATTTAACTTAGATTTATTATTTTTAGAAACTAAAAACAGCTTTCGATATTTTATTTTATATGAATTAGGATTATTTCTAAAAGAATTAGTTGAACGCAAAAAATTATCTTTATTAGATTTAGAATCCTTATTAATTACTGCAACATCACAAGATCCTACTTTTCTTTATAAAGACATCAATGATGCTCTGGAGAAAATTTTTCCTGGAAAAGAGAATGTTCCTTATTTCGAAAACCCTTATTCTAACGCTAATACCACAATCACTGTACTAGATGCTCTAATACAAATACAAACAACATTAGATCCAACACTAGAAAATTGGGTAACAAGCGAAAATTTTAGCGCTTTGGTTTTAGCTGTAGCGCTATCTATCCCAAATGATCAAAAATCAGATAATATGATCGCTTGTCTTGAAAAGCATGGGTTGGTAGATATCGATCCAGAAGTCGCTATGGCTAACCTGATTAGTGCGCTAGAGAACTCGGATGGACAAATCACCTTTAAAATGGAACTAAGGAGCATCGTACTTTTCATGCAAAAAGCGATGCAGCGTCCGATAGCTTCATCTACACACAAATATTTACAGAATTTAAATCCAGCTATCTCTTCACTAGATTTTCTTATGACTCTACATGCCATCATCAATGAGTACGAAGCCCTCGGTGGTGTAGATGGCTGGGGAAAAGAACGACCTCCTTTTCTCCCATTCAAATTTATACCGAACATGGTCACCGCTTTGTATAGAAACAAAATTATTGCTCAACACTTGACGCGTACTCACTCTATTATCACTAACGCAGAACTCATGTATTACATGCATCCTATTGTCATTTTGTATTATATTTGTTTCTGGAAAAAACCTTCCGGCAACATAGTGGAAGATTTAAGTAACATATCTGCTAGTAACGCGTCTTCCATTGAATCTTCTAGCAACATAATGGAAAATTTAAGTAAAATATATGCTAGTGATGCACCTTCCATTGAAATACAGTTAAAATCCTCGTTAAACGAAAAATTACCCAATGGGCTAACTATTCATGAAGAATTAATGAAATACAGAGCATTTTCATTCTATGATGATCCTGCAGATAGAACGCAAACAATCACAGAAGCAATATCAGAACTACTTGAAGAATTTGATTATCAATTACTCCCTACTGAAACAGTGCATCTAATATTACAAAGAATTTTTCAGTTACCCTTTATTCAAAAATTAGAATTTCGTCATTGTTTACAATTGGGGAAAAAGTTTCACAATGATCCTCATACTCCGATACATCAATTAGCGATAAACTTAAAGCAGTTAATCAATATTACGCTGTTATATTGCGACTTATCTTTTGCAGATTTATGTGACTTAGTGACCAATAGGCCTAACCTTGAATTAACTATTTCTGACGATGGAATTCTGACGCTAGCAGAATGGATTAAACTTGCTAATTTTACAAATTCATTGACTATTGTCTTAAAAAACGGCACTCCCATCGTATTCAAAAAATCCAGTTCAAAAAGTGCTGAAGAAAATGATTTTCCAACTTCAAATCCAGTATTTGCTGTTTTAAAAAACAGCCCCAGTGTAGATGCATTAAAATTTTTAGCTGCTCTTGGTGCAAAATTTACAGGCGTTGATAGTAGAAAAAATACTGTCCTACATTTATTAACTCAAAAAGATTATGTCGACGCTCACCCTCCCGAAATTATTGCCGCAGTAGTTAAATATTTACTAACTCATCATTTAGCAGATCCAGATGAGTTTAATAAAGCCGACAGAACACCACTCATGCAGAGTGTGACTACCCCAAATATTAACGTAACTAAATTACTTGTGGATCATGGTGCACTACCTGGACTAATAACTCCCGAAGGGAATTCAGTCTTACATATCGCAGCAGATCTTGGTAATGCGTCGGCACTACAGGTAATGATCGAAAGCATGCTTTTCAAAGGTTTAAAAATTGAAATTATTCAACCCTCGGAAAATACCGCTCTGTTACAAATTACGATAAATGCCACTCTTACGGTGAATACTGAACAAGGATTAGAATCCAAAACTCTTCCTATGTCTGGAACTATTCCTATTAATTTCGAAAGCTTACCGGGGATAATAACAACTTCAACCAATAAAGATACTTTATATATTATTATGGAAGGACAGGAAATTCCCACTCCTCCTATTCGAATTGCACTGTCACATATTCTTCCTAAAGTCATTCTTAATATCCCCGCCAAATTACAAGCAGTTTTACGTGTGCCACAACCTTCAAAAATAAAAACAGAAGATTTACCCATTAATAGCCTTCGCTGTAACATCCTATACTTATTGTCATTATATCAAAAACGAAATGCAGCAGGACTCCAACTCATTCATACCGGAACAAACTACCTAGATGTAGTTACTACTCTACATCATTTAGGAGTTTGTATTGATCCACCATTAGCGGTAACTCATCCAGGAGGAGAAACTCCAGCACATTTGGCCGCAGAGCGTGGAAACGGGCCCGTACTAGAATATCTGCTTCAAAACACAGAATATTTGGAATTGCTACTTTCGTTTAAAACCTCTGCTAACTTAACCATTCGTACCATTATTTCAGATCCTGATTTATTAGTAGTGATCCCTCAACCAGAATTAGCCGCTAGCACTAATTTAAGACTTTCTATAGCTCTTAATCCAGGCCAAAAACCAATGGTAATTCCTAGCGTTCCTCAGAGAATGGATGTAACACCTATCGGTCCTATTCTCGCTCCACTAAGTTTCCCAACTCGAAATAGAACAATGAGTGTATTCAATTCACAAGGTAAAAATGCTTTAACACCCTTTGAACTTTTAACTGTTACTGAAAAAAATATTTCCTTTGAACTTTTAACTGTTACTGAAAAAAATATTTTTGATAATTTAAAAGAACAATTAAGAAAATATTTAGCTAATTCTGATTTTCATAGTGCTGCTGAAATTTGTTGGGTAGGTGCGCGTTATTTTAATCTAAAAAACTCTTTAGCTTGTGAAACTACTTACCGATATTTTGCGCACCAACTAGTCCTCATTGAAAATGAATTTTGCAACGGACAGAAATTTTCACACCAACAACGCCCGAAAACAGCTGTGAAAGATAACTCATCATTGATGCAATTTAGACAACAGCTCTTAGAAAGAATTTCACTAAAATCTTCAAGGAATTTTATTGAAGGTATACAAAGTTTAGTAGCAAGCCTGATAACTCGATGTATGAGAAAAGATATAGTTGACACTCTAATTCCTCCATATCAAATTTTAATATTCAATCTTACTCTTCCTTACGAACCTGTTGAGATAGGAATAATATTTCCGACATCTAAAACAAATTCACCAAAAGAAAATCCTTACGAAAAGCTCTTGCGTTATTTTCTTTTGAAAATTGCAATCACTTTTGGCGAACATCCTTTTATTTTATCTGTAGGGAACATCACTTTAGCATTTACCCATCTTGGGCTATGTACAAATAAAACTATTGTCACAGTACCTCTTGATGATGAAACTTCTTTAATCATGTCTGAGCCTCACCAATTTCGCGAGTTGCCTCTGATAGCAAGATTACCTGCAGCATGCACTGCACATGGAGTTGTTGGAAATCATGCCGACGCATTTAAAAATCCTCTTCAATGGGTAAGCGATCCAATTTTGTTAAAAAAACGTCTTGGGAATGATTTTTTTGAACAATTAATCCGACGTTCTATTTTGAATTTTGAATTAGACTTATCTCAACCTAAAAAAATTCCATTATTCGATTTGAATTCTTCATTTTATTCTTTTTTACAATTAATAATCTATCTGTGGGGATTGCAAAGTGATATCGGATATTCGGGCACATTAACCACTATATTGAGATTACAAAAGGATTCTAAAACTACTCCTTTGTCAATTAGTCTTACATCTACGGCGCAGACACTTTTAAAAACTGCTGAAGATCTTATTAAAGCCAACAAAAAAAACCAAGGGCAAAATGAATCTACCCTAGAAAAAGCCGTGTTATTCCAAAAAACGGCAAAAATTCTAACTGATTATTCAAAAACATTATCAGAAGCTCTTTTTACAGAATTAGAATTTTCGATCAACGCGCTACATCAATTAAAAATTCGGGTTCAGCTTATAGAAAAATCAGGAGCAATTTTTGTTTATCATGAAAATTTACCACAGAAGTTTAATAGATATAAATATAGATTTGATTCATCCCACGATATTTATCGTTTAAGTCCCAGTGATTTTAAAAATTTAAAAAAAATTATCCGCACAATCATATTACTATATCTGCATTTTTCTACAGATTTTCAAAGCTTCAATTTGGATACGGATAAAGAAATCACAGTTGAATATTTAGAAGCTCATATGAGGCATTTACAAAAAAGCTGGGAATTTTTTATTTTTCAATCATTTGATAACGCCGAACAATGGATTTCAACTTTTAATCAAACTAGAGTATCTATTTATCCAAATGCTTCGTCAACTTCTCAATTTCAACGATTAAATGGGCTTATTCTGATGCAGGGAGACCCACTGAAGGCAACCGAGGCATTCGCTTTAGCAAGCATTAATCCATTCGAAACTGGATTCAATGATTACCTCTCCGCAATAACGTGCATTAAGCACGGAAAACTGTTAGCGGCTCTAGAGCACTTAAAAAAATCTGAAACTGCTCTGAAACAAATTGCCCCATTTTTCACACTGCATATAGAACTAGCTAGACTTGAAATCTACTGCATTCTAGGGGAACGCCAAAATATTTTTGAAGCAGCTCGATCTATTAAGCAGCTGTTAAATCACTCTGGTTCTGATTTAATAAATACTAAACCTAATAACCACACGCCTGATATTTCAAAACTTAAACTGCTTGCAAGAAGTACCATTTTACAACGCTCTAATTCCGGCATTAACTCAAACCTCGCTGAATCTTCTTCGATATACTTTTCTCCTGCAGAAAAAATATTAGCAGATCACCAATTAGCAGTTTCATCATATCAGTATGGTCTTGGTATGCGATCTTTACTAGATTCATCAAATGTACTAGAAGATTTATCTACTAATATTATGTATCAAATTACACATCATTATGAAACAAGCTATGCCTATCTAAAATCTGCTCTTAACAAAAATTCTGAGGATTTTATTAAAGCAGTACAGCACATTGATACCGCACTTGCCATAGCTGAATCACATTTTGTATATCAACATCCACAACATTTAAAGCTCTTAAAATTTAAAGCAAAAATCCATTTTTCTATTTTAAATGATTCATCAAAAGCAACTGACCTCTTTAAAGAAATCTATCCATTATTTAAGACTTTAATTTTAATGCAAAAAATCGCCACTTCTTTAGAAAACCCTCATTTTGAAATTTTGGCTCGCATACAACTTTTCATTTTAAGTGTTAATTATAATTCTGTATTTAAAGAGAAAATGACACCCTCTAATCAAACACTGTTATCAAGTAGAGATTACGTTATTCCAAATTTGCTTAAAGCTAATAAAGAAACTAATTTCTTTAAAGCTTCAATTTTTCACTTATCAGAAACGGCAACTATTTTAAACGCATTAAAATATAGATATACAGCTCTCGAAGAAAATTCAAAATCGCAAAAAAGACCCCTCATTCCCTATACATTAATGACTAAAATATACCTTCATCTTGCTATTTGCGATGAAAAACAAAGCATCTTTTATTTGCAAAATGCTTATATAATTTTCCAAACACTGGCACAACAGGCTTGGCTACTTGCACATCAAAAATTTCTACCAGGAAATAGAACTTGGGTTTCTCCACATGAATTTTATATTAGAAAAACTATTCAATATTTACGTTCTATCATTGAAATTCGACAAAGAATTAACTCACCTATCGATCGTACTCTCTTAACTTTACGTTACATGGCTATTTTAGCCATTTATATCCGTGATTTTGATTTAGCAGAAAAAATATATCAAGAATTACACCTTATCGAAGATACACAGAAATATAAAGTTGGATCTAAACAGAGACATAAAAATTCATATCTTCAAGATATTGAGTTAGCACGCCTTGAATTTTATAAATTAGAACTAGGTTTTTTACCTAATACTGATGGACTATCATATGTAATGTCTGGGTCCATCGGTATGCCAGTGGATTTATTGCAAGAATTGGAAAAAAATTCTGCGTTAAAAAATCAAATTCTCATGCCCTATACACGCAGTAACTTGTTTGAACTTTTATCCGCTATTCAATCAAACCTCGGTACGGGGAAGTCTTCGGTGTTCAAAACCCACTTTTCTGTCACTACGGATACGCGTAGTAAAGCCGAAAACAAAGGCAATTGGAATGAGGCTTATTTAAGCCTTAAACAGAGATACGCTACTGCTTGCGCCATTTTAAATGAAAACCATCCAGTTTTTAAGGTTAATAATGGCAAAATCCCCATTGGAATTAGCAACACACTAGAAAGTCTGTTTCAAAACATGGGTAACAGTAGTCGATTTATGGTTTGGATATACGTTCTTATCCATTCCATGCTCGAAAAAGAATTAATAGTCCCATTGAATATCCCTACTAGTACTATTAGCGTTCCAACCTTAGCTTCAGCTCATAAGGCACGACATTTGTTGTTTGCACCACCTTACGTCGCTGCTAATAGCAGCAATCCTCCACCATCAAATTACCAAGCAGCTGCAACTGAGAATTCTGTTACTATCCGCTTCGATTCTAATCTCGATTTCTCAAGCACAAACCCTGATCAATCACTCTCTAATGCTAGGATGACTTGGCTCCGTGAACTTACGTCAGGTACAACTGCCAAAGTAATAGCGTCACCTGATTTTCAAGCTTTTACGGTTACTTTTGAACAGTCAGGTCTCTTACAAACTAATATCCTACAATTTTTGCAAGCATTACACTCCGCTAAAGAAGATTCTCCTGTCTTCGCGGCCACGGGCCCATCAACACCATAGCCAGATATTGCACTTCTACATAGATACATAAATTTATCTTCACTGAACTTTCCGAACAGAGATTGATATGGAATCTGAACGTCCAAAATTATCAATCGCACGTATGACGTATTGACCAGAATGTGGATGCCATAGGAGTGGTTGGTCGCGTTTTGATTTTCCGATGAACGTGGATCGGAAAACCAAACGAGTTCTTCTACATCGGCATCCACATTTCCGATTAAGGCAATACTTTCAATGCTTACACTCTGCATCAACCCAACATTGCCGTTTTGAGGATAATCTACATAACAAAAATAATTGCAAAATATATACACTGCTAAAAATTAAGGCTACTATTCATCGTTCAAAAATTCTCCTAGTTTGTAGTTTATATGCTACAATTCTTTTGGCAGTGGAAAATTATATGAAAAAAGAACTGCGAATCTATCGTACGAGAACAGGGAAAGAGCCATTTAGTGACTGGTTCTCTTCAATTAAAGACAGAATAACAAGAGCACAAGTGAAAAACCGCCTCAATCGAGCTTCACTTGGAAACTATGGTGATTGTGAACCTGTGGGTAACGCCGTTTATGAACTCAGAATCCATTATGGCGCTGGCTATAGGATCTATTTTGTAGAGCAAGAAAAAACGATTATTTTATTATTAATTGGCGGCAGTAAAAAAACTCAAAAAAGTGACATCAAAAAAGCGAAGCAATATTGGGATGAATTTCGGGAGCGATGTTATGACTAAACACAAAATTCAAAAAATGACGACTAGCTATGATGAGTGGCTCATTAATTCCTTGCGGGATAAAAAAGAAGCTGCTGCTTATTTACAAGTTGCTTTAGACGAATATCAAAAAGATGGAAATACGGAAGTTTTACTATTAGCTATACGACATGTCGCTGAAGCTCAAGGTGGCCTTGGTCAATTGTCTCGTAAAACTCATTTGAATCGTGAGAGTCTTTACAAAACATTATCGAGTAAAGGTAATCCGAAACTACAAACTCTTGGCATACTTTTCAAAGCGCTTGGATTTCAACTTTCTATTAATCCCTGTTCCAATGAATAAACAACTTTATCTTCAATGAACTTCTCGGACGGAGATTGATATGGAATCTGATCGTCCAAAATTATTAATCGCACGTATGACATACTGGCCAGGATGTGGATGCCATAGGAGTGGTTGGTCACGTTTTGATTTTCCGATGAACGTGGAATTGGAAAACCAAAAGAGTTCTTCTACGTCAGCATCAACATTTGCGATTAGGGGAATGCTTCCGAAATCTTTTATGATGGTGTAAATAAAAGTATTCCGTGGTGAAGTGATACTGGGTGATAGTCCATTTTCATGTGCATGTTTAAATTCACAGCTTGAGTCCACTTCAGGTGGAATACGTCGTGATATGCCTGCTTCACGAAATAACCTTAAAACATCCGATGGCCAGAATTCATAAATTTCAAATGTGTTTTTTGGATCAATATGACAAGTTCGTTTTCCTGTGTCTGGATTTATCATCACTTCTCGAAAAACAGTATCTTTTCGAATCGGTGATTTGCCGGGAATAAACCAAGTTTCGTAAGTACCTGGACAGGCATGTGTTTCTAATAACCCTGACGCATTACATACTTTTAATCGTGTTAAATGTAATTTTGATAAATCATATGACAGTGGTTTTATGTTTTGGTTCGCTACGATACTATCAATAATAGAAAAGAACAAAGGGGCTGCCGCTGTTTGCCCAACAAAAGAAGCATTGCCACTATTGTCAAAATTCCCAATCCAGACAGCTAAAACATAAGGACCAAAAACGCCAACGCTCCACCCATCTCGAAATCTTGAAGAAGTCCCTGTTTTCCAAGAAATTGGCAAGCTATTACTTTCTCTAAATAATTGATTCGGTCGTAGATTGTCTTTCAACATATCTAGCGTTAAAAAACTCGCTTCAGGACTGAGTAGCCGTTTGCTTTTACTTTGTGGCTGCTCTTTCCAAAATCGAACTTCACGATATATCCCTTGATTAGCCAACATGGCATATAAGCTCACTAATTTCACCATGCTGATTTCTGCATCTCCTAAAATTAACGCTAATCCATATTCTTTTTCTGAACGTAACGGAATATCTGCTTTCTGTAAAAACTCATAGAAAGAAGGATTTTTGATAATATTGGTGAGATAAATCGCTGGGATATTTCGACTTAATATTAATGCATCTTTAGCTTTCAATGGCCCTAAGAAATGATAATCAAAATTTTCAGGATCGTAGGAACCAAAATGCATAGGCGTATCTTTTAAAACAGTCGCAGGATGAATAATCCCTTGATCTAATGCGAGCGCATAGATAAACGGTTTTAAAGAGGACCCTGGTGAACGTGCGATGGTGGTTCCATTAATTTGACCACTGATGGATTGATTAAAAAAGTCTCCTGATCCCACCATAGCTTTGACGGACATATCACGCGTATCAACGAGTAGTGCGGCGGCATTTTGCATACCTAAATTACTTTTATGGCTAATGTATTGACGTATTTTACTAGAAACCATATTTTGAAGATTACTATCTAGTGTGGTTTGAATGAGTGAAGTTGAAGGATGTGTTTTTAAAACATGATCAACAAAATGGGGCGCAACAAAAGGAAGCTCCTTAATCGTATGCAATGCCAATGGTAATTGGAACAGTGATGCATATTGCTGGTCATTCGGATGCTGTTCTACCCAACGTGAAAACAAATGTAATCTTCCTTGAGCTAACTTATTCATATGCTGTGGAGTTCTGACTGCGGGATTTTGAGGAATAACCACGAGTGTTAATACTTGTGGTAATGATAATTCGTTTAATGGATGGTGATAATAAATCAAGCTCGCAGCTTTAATGCCTTCAATATTATTGCCGTAAGGTGCTAAATTAAAATATGCTTCCAAAATTTGAGATTTAGTATAATGTAGTTCGAGTTTCATGGCATATAAAATTTGTTTTAATTTGCCGAGCACATGATGTGAATCGATGTGGTATCGTAAACGTGCCACTTGCATCGTAATAGTAGAAGCCCCTACTACTCTCTCACGCTTGATGTAAGTATTTTTAATTGCTCGACACATTGACCAAGGGTTAATACCTCGATGCTGAAAAAAATATTGATCTTCTTTTAATAGTGTTGCATCAATAACGGATTGTGGAATTTCAGATAAGCTTGCAAATAATCGGTATTTTTGGTCTGTACTTGTGGTTAATCTTAATAATTGGTGGTTACTATCGTAAACGGATGTCGAAAAATTTATGCCATCAAGTAAAGGGGGTTTAGAAAAAGTTAAGATAAATAGGCTGATAATGACAGCCAGGCAAAAAACTAAAAACCACTTTAACAGCATTTTGATTTTCATTATTGAATCGTAATTTTACCTGATTTCGACATAGCACGAATACGTGAATTATACATATCTTCCGCATAAGCTGGTGGCTGAATAAATTCACCAGGTGCTGCGGCTTTAATGCGATACGTTAATTCTAATAAATCATTGTTGGGTACATATCCGAAAAATAAAACTCTATCTTCGCGTGCTTCATAATACAGGTAGTTACCATTAAAAGAATTAGGAACGACATCAAACCCACCTGGCAATAAATCAACAATTGCAATATGTGGATATGAATCGCTGGTTAAAGAACGTATCTTAATATGGACCGTGACTTCTTGTCCGAGTTTTAGTTGTTGAATGGAATGATTTTGATCATCGGTATAATCATGCGTAATCTCAATGCCATCGCGCAATTCTTTTGTTGGTAAGTTAGTTGCAAATCCGCTTTGTGAGAATTGATAAAAGAATCCTGAACGATCAGGGTAACCTAATACTAGCTTTTGAATATCATTAGCCAATGGAAATGATTTCGACGGGTTTTCATTTTTGAATTCAGTCATCTGTCCTTTATTCGTAAAAACCTCAATATTCATCGGTCCTTTAGAAGTGAAAGTTGCTGGATTTGATAAAGCTAAGATATCAAATGCTGCTGTTGTAGTTGAAACTTCATTTGTACTCAAGTTATTAGCCAAATCAATCATTGCAGCAGTACCCATTTGGTTCATTCGAGCAGGGAAATGCTTAGATAATAAATACATATACTGCGCATCGCGACTGTCTTTACCATAGAAAGTTTCATAAGCAGGCTCTTTTTCACCCATATGATAACCTGTGATTAATTCGTTCGCTGTTTTTTCATCATGTAATAGCATGTACACGGACGCCAGATAACTGCTCAAAATGTCTTTCTTCCACAATTTTTCGTAATTTTTATCTAAATATAATTGTAAGTTAGTCACATAGTTAGTAGTGACTATTTCGTTGCGAGTTAATACATAAATCGCATAGGCTTGGATGCGTGCCATAGTTAAATCCGTTGTATTAGCACCTGCTAAATTCTTTAAATAATCCATGCCACGCTCAAAAGCTTCTTTAGAAACTGATTTTTTGTAATCGCGTGCTTCTGTTAATAAATGCATCGCATAAACGGAAGAGAATTGTTTTTCTGTTGATAAGTATTTGTCATCCGTAATGCCTGGCCAATAACTAAAACTACCATCACTATTTTGTCTTGAGAGAATTAAGCCCATCATTTTTTCGAAATTGCTTTGTGCTTTTGCATCCGGGACATTCAGTTCCGCAATATTTTGCAAAATAAGATTAGCAAATCCACGGCTGGCTAATTGCTCCGTACAGCCATAAGGATAAGACTCAAGATACTGGCTAAGCCCTGTAATAAAAATAAGAGGATTATTACCTGCTGTAATAGTTTGCGACCTCTTTTCTGCATACAACTTATCATTCACTGGCAGAGTAACTGTCCCTGATTTTTTGTAACCACTGTTGAGCACCGTCATGAAAGGAGTCACAGGACGAACACTTAATGTCACAGTTTGCGCACTGTGTTTATCAAGCTTGTCATTCGCCGCATTAATTTGTATTTCTGCATTGCCTAATTGGTCTTTTGCTCTCACTGTAAAATGCACTGTCATATCTTGTTTATCTTCAAGATTAACGATTTGAGAATGTTCCCCTATGATCTCTAAATTTTCACTTTCTTTTACTGTCACTGTAATAGGGATTACTGTCGATTTTTTGATGGCATTAGTCACATTCACAGCGACATCAAAGCTATCTCCTGGAGCTGCAAATGTCGGAGCATTGGGATTTAAAATAAAATCATTTTGGACAAGGGCAGACTGCTCTGTACTCCCTACCTGATTTTTATCCGCGGCCACGGCCATAATTCGTAATGTGCCATTAAAACTGTCTGGAAGCTGGTATTCCACTGTTTTTGGTGTTTCAGTAGCATCCATAATACCGGACCAAAATGCTACTGGGGGCGTATTTTTACGTTTAAATGGATTAAGATAAGCAGACATTTCTTTTTTGCCACCATCACCACCGACTGATGATATTTCTCGACTGGAAATATATTTTGGTAAAATTAAATCCACGATTTGATCGGTCATGACTTTCAGTGCACGTTTTTGGAAAAAGTAATCCAATGGTTTCGGTGTTTCATAACTACCTGCACGCAGGATCCCTTCATCAACCGCATAGACAATGATTTGTGACGCTGGATTTGTTTGGTACTGGATCGATATGCTTTTTCCTGCGTGAATTTCTGCAGGCGCTTTCAAATCGATAGACACTTTATATTGACTCAAATCCATATTCAAAGGAATAACGCTGTAGCTTAATGGATTTAAAAAGATTTCTGGGGAATTCCAATCTCGAATATAAGTGACGTTGATGTAACCATTCCCCACAAAATCGGCAGGAATTTTAATCTTTTGTACGCTATTAGGTGTCGTTGCTGTAAACCATTGATAGCCATATACCTTATCTCGTTCAATGGTAATCAAACCACTGCCCGTATATGGCGCTGTAATTTGCAGTTGTATCTCATCTCCTGGCTTATATTTTTGTTTGTCTGAAGTTACCGTAAGCTCAGTATTCTTTTGAACGATCTCAGCACTTCCACCAACCACATTAAATGGAATACGAGCTAACGTTAAGCCTTCTTCTGATTTGATAGCTAAAATATAATGGCCGACTTGATCCGTCGGTAAAATATATTCCATACCACCTTCAGGGAGTTTTAGCGATTCAGTTTTCAAAACTTTTTCTTGGGTGATGGTTTGATATTGGTAAATACCGCTTTCTTTTTCAACGAGGGAAGCCACTGTATTTTCTTGAATAAGCACTGTTTGTAATTTATCAAGCGGAATCGATTTTAATTGTGGATTAATCGCTAATAAACTAATGCGGTTCTTAGAATTTTTGGGGATGTAACTATAGTCGCCATCTGTTTTGTATCCGACTAAATAAGTCAGCGGTGATACTAAGGCAGAAATTTCTGTACTCACACTTCTACCACTATCTTTAGCAAACCCTTGTGCATAAAAACGTAATGCATAAGTTGCTTTATCGAAACGTGTCAAATCTAAATTGAATTGGGCAATACCATTCGCATCCGTGATAACTTCAGGTAAATCTTCTGTCACAGTTCGCAGTGGTTTGTCTTTATTATATAAAGGATTATTAAAATGGTACTTAGCATACTGCGCAAATGAAAATTGACGGGGATCTAAAGTGATTTTTCCTGTGACTTTGTGGCTAGCGCTAGGCGTTCCATAAAGATTCGCAAGTTTAACTGTTGCTGCGAGTTTTTCCGGAGAAATCCAACCTTCTGACGTTGGCACTGAAAATTCCGCACCGATTTTCATCGTGTCTGGTAAGAAATCTCGAACTAAAATTTGTGCGTCACCTAAATAATTTCCACGCTGATTATCTTTCACAATATACGCATAAATATTATAAGTACCTGTTAAAGATTTTTCTTGTGTCAAAAAGTCCTGAGTGAAATATCCATTGGGAGGAAGCGAAACTATTTGGTCTTTTACCGTATTACCTTGTGGATCAGTAATAACTATTTCTATCGGAATACCTGCTTCTGCTTGTTGTGCATAAGCTTTCTTAATAATAAACCCTAAATGCGCTAATTCTCCTGGACGATAAATGCCTCGATCTGAAAAAATAAAAGCAGCAAGATTTCCTGTATCAGAATCATCAATACCACCGACATCAAATCGTGAATAATTGATTTCTCTATCCGCTCTATTATAAGGAATAAATGAAATATCATTGTCATGCGTAGCCACAATCACAACAGGCTCACGATCTTGAGAGTACTTATCAGGGTCTAATGCAGAGAAAGTAACATGACCAGTTGCATCGCTAATACCAGAAACTAATGGCGATCCATTTCTTCCTAAAATTGAAACCTTACTACCAGATACGGGTTTTGCTTCGGTAATGGATGAGATAAATACATCACGAGAATTATCTTGATTCTTTTTAACAACCAATGCCATATCAGTGATTAAAATTAATCGGGAACTCATCGTACCTTCTATGGCAGAACCATTCGCATCGCTATCACTGTTACTCTCATTATCATCATCTACACTATTTTCGTCATTTGATTCGTTACTTTGCTTCTTTTCCCAACCTTGTACTTTTAATAAAAATAAACCCAATGGTTTTGAATTACCAGCATTAGGCTTTAAGTATTTATCTAAATCGATAGCGGTATATTGAGGTTTAGCAGGATCAGCATTATTAAAACTTTCGAATGCAGTGAACACTTCACTCAAATCATTTTTATTAAATGACTCCGTCAGAAATTCTGGATTATCGTAATTTCCATAAGTCTGTGTAATCAGATGATTAATTTCTTTTTGTAAAACGCGACCCACTTCATATTTAACAGTCGATAAGCCTTGCACTTGTAGAGATAGCTTGTGTTCACTGCCTAATGCTAATAATGAACCTTTATGCATAAACCGAGTTTCTTTAGGATATTCCGGCGCTTGCAGAATTGTTTCGTAACTATCTTTGAGTTTATATCCACCATCACCTTTCAATTGATTCGCAATAGTGACATAAATATATCGACCAGGTTTTGCATGAAAATTAAAACCATGCAAAGTCGCATGATCATGTGCGGCAGGAATCGCTGTTAGAAAAATTCCTTCTGCATGTTGTTGTAAAATATCTGATGTGACTTCATTGGGACTACGCCATTGATAATCTTTTTTTACATTTTCTACATCATGTGCTGGATAATCTTTTGGAAGTTCATAAGCACGAATCACTGATTCCAATTCTTCTGTTTTAACACCTAAACTTGTGACTACGGTGATGACTTGCTCTGGAGTTCCTTTCTGATTACGTACAATTTCAACATTTAATTCTTTCACTTTCATCATACTACCTGCATTAGGTAGTAATAATTTAGTAGATACATCTTCCGCTAATGCATTTTTACTATTTTTTGCTTCTAATCCCTTAGCAATTGTTAATACGTAATACTCAGGTTCTTCTGGTAGTTTAATTTGAGTTGTTTTGATATATGCTACTCTATCTTGTTTTGCATAAGTGACAGTAAATGGTGATTTTTTCCTACTCTCATTTTGTGGTGCAATGATTAAATATTTAGAAAGACTTTCTTGGTCAATAGAATAATTAAATTGAATAGTAGCCACTAATGATTGCTGAGCAGGGTCTCTTGGATCTTGATAAAATTGAAAATTCTTGATTTCGGGTTTTAGTTTTGGTGTGGTGAAAACATATTGATACTTTTTAAATTTCGCTTGTTGACTAAAAGCTTCAGGCTTGAAACGAATCGTATATTTTTGCCCTGCTTTCCAGTCTGTTTTTGGTTTGAAATATAAACTACTGTCGTTCGACCACATCCAATCACCCGTCATCTCTGGAGAAATTTCTACTTCTTCATGAGTTAATGGCTGATCAAATTTCGTTTGTAAGGGTGCTACTGATTGCGGAGAATTTCCACCTTCTGTCACAAATTTCAGGGATAAATTTAGGGGTTCCTGCGCTTCATCAGATGGCGCTGGGATTTGAAAATCTTCAAATTGCGCAGTCACAAACACAGGCTGTGGGCGATGGTCATACCAATGCTTCAGTGCAGCCAACCCAACCACAGCGCTTAATATAACCACGATTAAAATCACGAATCGTTTAGGATTAGCTTCTGCCTTTGACATACCAACACAGGCGAGCTGTTTTGCTTTCCCTAACCACTGCGGCTGCGTCCATTGAATTTTGCCGATAATACTTTGAATAAATGAAAAAATTCTATTTAATAATAAAGATACTCGATGACTGACTCGAGAGTATAATGCATATAATTTTGTGCGAATGTTCATGGGTGAATACCCTAGTAGAAAGTACCGCGATTTCTACAGAGTTTATGATCCGTCGTCAATACCTCTTGAATAAATTATTTTTTGTTTGTGTCCACGAGATACTTATCGTAAAACTCTTCTCCGACACAACGCCCAATTTTTTCACCCCAAGTACCGCCAGTTACAATGCTGAGTTTGTCAGGTAACTCAGAATAGTATTTTTGGATACATCCATCTACAAGATTACTAGAAATGAGAGAAACGCATTTTTCATAAGAAATATTTTTTTCTTTTAGTGCAGCTGACACTGTATGATTATTTACAAAGGTATTACAAATTGCCGCAGGCATCTGCAGCTTCACTCCTGCAACCCACTTGTCTTTTTTTGATCCTGAATTCCAGAATGGCCCTGCCCATACAATAAGTGTTACAACAATAAATGCCAAAAAAAGGACTTTTGATTTTGTTGATTTTAAGCTGAATTTTTCAAATTCAGTGGCACCAGTGCCTAAGAATATTAAATACAACACCGTTAAAACTAAAATAAATTGTATGGCAAGCAAAATAACCTGAAAAGGATGAGGATTGGCCAACATAGCAAGTAATGAAAATGGGGCGCCAATAACAGAAAGACTTAAATACAAAATCCGAGCCCAATTTCGACGAGCTGAAATTTTTATGATTATCCATGCCGTGATAGACAAAGTGATGACACCAAAAATCGCAGAAAAGATAACAACTCGAGGCGTCACCTCATTTTGACTGACACCAACTATCCAAGTAAAAAAACTTAAAATTAATCCAATCCACAACAATCTAACAGCAAGAACTAAGCCAGGCGCTTTTATTTTTGTTATTGTTTCCATGATGAATCCTTATATCGAGTAAATTAGTCTAACTATATCAAACACATTCTTATTCACAATACTTTTGTATTAATCCCAGCTGCCTCATAGTAATTTAC
Organism: Pseudomonadota bacterium; assembly: GCA_018241565.1. Classification (GTDB taxonomy): domain Bacteria; phylum Pseudomonadota; class Gammaproteobacteria; order JAFEDO01; family JAFEDO01; genus JAFEDO01. The sequence continues at coordinate 3,994 of JAFEDO010000009.1, read as the reverse complement.
TTAATTAGAGATTACCAAGTAATTTGGTAAGACCAATTTCTGAAACTTTCATACCGAGCTGGAAAAAAGTACAACAATTTAATTTTTCTTTGATATTTAAGATGAATTTTTCGCAAGTACGACTTGATCTTCCCAGAATAGCCGCAAGCTCAGGGATTGTTTTTCCTTTTGATAACCAATGGATACACTCTAATTCTCGCTTAGTAAAAATAGGATTTTGTTTATCAATGGCAGTATCAACACCTGCTGCTGCACCAATAATATTGACCGGCAACAGTGTATCAGAATATTCAGAGTACACATCAATTTTATAGGGTAAGTAATTTCTATTTTTGTGCGCTTCTTCTATTAATTTTGCTGCTTTCTCTTTGTAGAAATCAATAAAATCTTCGAGTAAATTAATATTGCTCAGAAAAAACTGATTGATCGAATAATTAAACTTACCAGAAGAGAATTCATATTTATCGACCCACTCATCTGATTTTTTGATGACACTGATACCTCTCCCTCCATCAAAATTTTCTTCCGCATCTTTTACAACGATTTGATAACCGGGGCAATTTTTATCCCACGCATCCCAAAGAAAATATCCCGATTCATAACAACTAGCATGGCGATCTAAACGTGAATAGTTAAAATAACCTTGTTCAATAAAATGTGAATACCATTCAGGACACGTAGTTAATGTAAATCTTGAAGAATCATTATAGAGCCTTGCATGGACAAATCCGGTTATGCCATAACGCTGAAATAATTCTTTAGACAGCTCCAACATATGTTGAGCCGCCGTAATTGAAATATGATTTTTAGGTAAGGTTTTACCCAACAAAACTGGAATTATCTTCATAGGAAGTCTCTTCTCTTTTAAAATTTGGATTCATTTTATGAATCTTTATAATTAAAAATAATACTGGGATCATAAACAATCCATTCAATATAAAAAATTGAATCCACTTTAATAATTCTGCTAAGTATCCCCCAATGGACGAAAATAAGATTCTTGAAAGCGCTAGTAAAGAAGTTAACAGTGCATATTGCGTCGTTACATAAGATGAGTTAGAAAGTGATGCAATAATTGTTACATAACCTACAACCGATAATCCATCCATAAAACTATTGAATAAGATTGTAAACCCAAATATGAACTCCATAATTTTTTTACGGTGTTGGAAATCATGACCGTTTGCCAGAGAAGCCAATTCCGCTTGTAAGAAAATATTCATCATATAAAAAATGGCGCATATAAAAAGAATTTTTGTTACTCCATAACGCTTACAGAGTGGGCCACCCAATATCCCTCCCAGAATAAGCAAACAACCTCCCGGAATTCCTTTCAATGCACCAATTTGTGTAATCGAAAATCCAGCTTGAATATAAAATGGATTTTGCATCATGAAGCTTATGTAATAACTCGCATAATATAAAATGACTGTTGAAAAAATCCAATAAAATGCGGGAAACTCCAGTAAAGATTTAACTGCCTTGACTATGCTCTCGAACAAATTCTTGATGCTTCTAAAACTAAATAATTCTTTTTGATCATCTGCAGCATCGTTTGATATTGCTAATCTTGCATTATGTTTTTTGAGACTAATACTGATTATTCCGAGGAACATTAAACTAGTGATCATTAAGTAAGCCGATTCCCAGCCATAAAGACCCGCTAACATAAGAGCGCCACCGCTACCCATCAATTCACCTAAACAATAACCATTCGTGTAACAAGCCGTTCCTAATGCTAATTCATGAGAATCTAATAAACCTATTCTCAACTCTGGTTCTGCAATGTCATTGATGGCACAAAAAAGCATAGCGCAAAAAACTGCAGAAAAAAGTTCATATACATTTTTACCACCGTGAATATCAATATTGGCAACTACAATCAAACTCAATATCGTGCCACTCATAGCAACTAACATCCAAGCACGCGCATGGCCTACATATCGTGTTAATACCGGTATCGAAAAACGCTCTATAAAAGGACTGCCAATAAATTTTAATGTATAAGGAAGCGCCGCCAATGAGAAAAATCCAATTTTCTCTAGTGAAAACCCTTCTTGCAATAGACGCGCTGATAACGTGGTAGCAACCAAAAAAAGGGGAATACCGCTGGCAAAAGCCCAAAAGAAAATCGCAACCATTTTTGGTTGAAAATAATCACGATAATCTTTTACCCAGTGTTTAATACAACGATTTTTCAAGAGGAATTTTCCTAACTACATGAATTTATATTTATCAAATTCCTCCAAATATCACAATGGGTAGAACTACCCATATATTTCATTCATGACTTGTTTTTAAATAAAGTGTCTTTAGCTTAAATTTTATTAGAACATTTAATGAGGAACATCAGATGAGTCATTTGCATTTAATTCAAAAACCTTCCCGTATTATATCTACAGAAGAAAAACTCTATACGGAAAATTCGATATTAATCAGCTCTTTTATCGGTGGTCCTTTAGTTGCTTGCTATCTCCTTTCGAAAAACTTTGAAGCATTTGGACAAAAAAATTGGGCGGATAAAGCATTTACAATAGGGGTATTTGGGACACTTATTCTATTTGGATTTCTTCTTTTTGTTCCAGAAGATATCTTAAGTAAAATTAATTTTTTTATTCCGCTTTCATACACTGTTGTTATTTTTGCATTTTTCCGTATATATCAGCAAAAAAATATTGTGATAAGTCTTAATAATCATTGGGAAAAACATTCTATCTGGAAAGTGATTGGATTGTCTGTTTTATCATTGACGCTTACTTTCTTATTTTTTTGGTTATGCACTTTCTGTTTTTTTGAATAAAGCCTTTTAATAAAAAATTATGATTAACTTTAAAATCCTAACAGAAGATTTACTTACCGTTTGTAATAAATATCTAGCAACTCTTCTAGGATTTGATCGAGGACACTGCTACGGGCTTCTTCCTCAATAACGCCAGTCCTTTCTCGAACTTCACTGAGTCGTGCTTCGAGATGTTTGGTAATGGTTCCTGAAGGATATTGCGCTGCAAGTAAGCGGCGAGCTTCGGCGGGGCCAATACGTTTATATAATTGATTACGAATATTGGCATCTTCTGCGGTAGTACTAAATGCCCAGAGTTCAATGGGGCCTAAGGTGAGTGTTAATAATTGCGTATTGATACCTGATTTCGTGGCATATTGTGCGAGGAAAGTAGAGCCTCCTGCTTGTGGGCCATGTACACGAGTCGATAAAGCTACTTTTGCTGTTTCAGATAATCCAAAAATGGTTGTAGTATTTTCAATGGCTTGAGCAGGTCCTGCATCCATAATATAAATGGATGTTGCAAACTCGATCATGATGGCATCAAAATCCTCGACCGATTGAGAAATCAAAGCAGTTTGTACTTTCCACTTTCTACCTTCTCGCATATCAATGATCACTTGATCGCGAACGGCTTGAGATTTCGACGTACGATGAAATTCATCGTAAATAATTCGTTTTGGATCTTCGCGAATTTCTGCAATACGCGTTCGGTGATAATCGCGATATTGTTCTGGCATATCGGCTAAATTATCTTCTGTGAAATAATAATTTCTGGCCAGAATGTAACGAGCCAACATATACATGACTGCTGTTTGTCGATCAGCCGCGTCTCCACCACTCTTTGCTACTTCATCTAAATCTAATGACACAACTTTTGCTTCACCTAAATCAAAACTCGTCACACGAGATAAGATGGGGTATTCACGCACTGCACTTGAAACCATTCGTGAAAATGCTTCAATCAACGTTTCACCCGTAGGTGCTACGATTTTTCCATAAAGATCTTCAATCGAAGAACTACGACATACAGATGCAGCATCGGCTAGAAGTGGCATCGCATATCGCTGCGCTAACGTAGCTTCATGAACAAACCCTGTAATAAATAAAGCATCCGTTACTTCCCACCACGTTGTCTTAGGATCTCGAACAAATCCAATTTCTTCCAAAATACCATCGACGAGTGGTTCTATACCTGACGTATACGCATAAGCT
>JAFEDO010000099.1 GCA_018241565.1 Pseudomonadota bacterium | reverse complement strand
GTCATAAAGCCGTTTCATCTTGGCTCGCTATCTTAGAAAGACTATATTCTATTTTTCGGATTTCTCCTTTTGGTTCCTCTAAAATTCGTGCTGTTAAAAAAGAGCAAAAAAATTATCAATTCGATTGGACTTTAGTTCCTGAAATGTCTTTTAGATTTGAAAATTTGGTAGGATCAGCGCTGCTTAAGTGGGTACATTTTCAGGAAGACACAAAGGGGGAAAATATTGAATTAAGGTATTTTCGCGATATCGATGGTCGTGAAGTCGATTTCGTTATCGTATCAAAGAAAAAACCAATAATCGCCATTGAGTGTAAATGGAGTGATACAGAAATATCTCCTGCTTTAAAATATTTTAAGGCACGCTTTCCGGATTGTGCAGCTTGGCAGATTTCAGCAACAGGCACAAAAGATTATATCGGCGAATTAGGTATTCGTGTCTGTCCTGCCATCAAATTTCTTTCGACGCTTGTTTAAAAAAATATTTTATTTTTTAAAATACAGTGTACTTTGGTACTCTACAATCTGCTTTAATACAGGACTAGCAAAAATCTCGGCATATTTAATTGCTACACTAAGCGATGGTTCTGGTTGTAATAAATTTCCAAAAATCATCATTCTTTCAAGTATAATTTTATATAATACTTCATTTTGAAATTTTTTTTTTGTCTCGCTAGATGATTGCGCTCCTCTAGTGATATTATATGAAAGACCAACAACTTTTTTACCTCGAACAATTTTACCCACAATAGATTTTTCTGCTCCTGCATCTTTAGTACCTAAGAGCCGTACAGGCATTCCAGGAAATACATGATTTAACTGATAATATAGCCAATGCAACAACAGGGTAGCTTCCTTTTGTCTAGGCACAGATAAACTATTACCAATTTTCCATTCATCTCCCTTATTTTTAAAATTCATCACATAAGAACCTTCATGGCACATAGGATGTTTACCACCCCAAAGTTCTTCTTTCGAATACTTTTCGATGCGTTCTTCACCCTTCATCTTTTCTACATTTGTTCCGTCAGAATGAGTTGCTCCAATAGTTTCTGGGTGCCAAAGTACATTTTTCCAAGAAAAAGATTTATTTTTCCCATAGGTAAATTGGCAAACCATCATATCTAGCAACATTAAACTAATGGGAAATGTTAATGGATTACGGCTTGTTTCTGCCATTAGCCATGTAAAAATAATTAGCACGATCACATATTTATCTTTATTTAGATACTTTTGTCTGCCTGTTAAAATATCCTGTAATATTTGTGTAACACTATAGTCCGACATATCAAGAATACCCCGATAAAGACCTCGATAACTAGCTTCTTTACGTGTAGACGGGGTTGACCATTTAAGATCAAATCCATAAGCGTTTTCAAAATTCTTATTGAGAATTGAATCTAAAATATAAAACATTTTTGAATACATATAATCACGACAATACTCAAGATTTTTTAATGAGGATGCATAATCAAGAGTCGCTTGGCCCGAATGAAATAATATGGGTGCAGTATCTCGAAATATAGAGACAGATTTAATAGCAGTAGTAAAATTATCCCAACATCGCTTTAAATCACTAATATCTTCTAAAAACTTAGGAAGTTTATCCATCAATTTTTTAATTTCAGCTTTAATATCAGAGATACTTCTTTTTTCAATTAGCCTCGCTTCACCACAATGATAAACATAACGGTCACTATAATTGTCTACTCTCATTAAGAGACCCGCTAATTGATAGTACATTTCTTTGGGTTCATGATAAGGCTTATCATGTATAAGATCTGTCTTAGTAACCTCAAACATAAAATAACACATTTCATCGGATGGAACGAAATTTTCTCGCTCTCCTTTTGAAGGTTGGATAAACTTGTAAATCTCATCATCCGACAAATCAACTGAAAATCCTTGTTTTTGTAATAAATGTAAAAAACTATATCTTACAGAGACACTAAAAAACTCATCTCCAACTAGAGCTTTCAAGATCCTACTGTACTTTTTTAATAAATCTACATTTAAAGCACTACTATAAGAAATCTCTTTAAATATGATTTTCCTTTTATGCATTAAAAGAAGAAGAAAAACAGCATTATAACGTTTATAAAGCTGTTTACGACTATAAATCAATAGCCTAGCTTCCCTCTCCATTGCTTTTTCTAACTGTTCTTTTAAAAGATCCACTGGATAAACATTATCTTTGGACACTATTGTCTGCAATTGAATCGATGAGATGTCAGTCCAGTATGAATTATCTAGATGTGCCAATAAACATGCTCTTTCTAGTAATGACGATGTTCCATAAGTACATGTAAAAAGACTTGTTTCTATTAGATCAACGCATTGCTGAAGCGAGCTGGGCAATTCTTTATATATCCATAACTTATTAATTTTAAAAAATTCTATAAGTTTCTTTCGGGCATCTTTTCTAGGATGATACTGATTATTTTTTTTATTACAAAGCTCTTTAATACATTGCTTAACAGATTCAATACTGTACTCAAGATTATTTAGTGCTTTACCTAAAACATCCTGATAGATGTTATACCGAACTTCTACCGAAAAATCTTTTAACTCTTCTAACAAACCAATTTCAAATTCAAATTGATTATACAACTCCTGTTCTGTTAATATTTTATTTGTAACTAAAAATTGTAAATCTGTTAATACACCACTACTGATGTTCTCAGTAAATTTAGCTTTATAAGTGTTAAAAACTAAAGTAACAAACTGCGGGTCATTTTTTGTTTTTTCGGATAACTCTGTCAAGAATTCTTTAGCTGATTTCAGAAAATCATTAACATTAATCTCTTTGAAATTAAATTTAGAAAAAAACTCCTCCAAAGATTTGACTGAATAATTCCAAACTGGGGCAGTATGAGGATTAAGTTTTATATTTCTTAGTTGTTCAACATTTTTTCGATAGAATTCATATGATTTTAAACTAATAATTTTTTGAAATCTTAAGCTTTGTTTCTTCTGTAACTCTTCTTCTACTTTACCTCCGCCTTGTTCAAGGTATTGTGCTTCTGAGATCCACTGTTGAGGCTCTACAGTCATCGGAATAACAGAAGGAACAATTTTACCTTCATCTAAGGCTAATGATGGTCCTCGCAATTGACGTTTTTTATTTTTTGAAACTTCGAGCACCACATCCCGCATTAATTCTAATAGTTCATGTGCTGAAAACTTGAGTAACTCATCTTGATAAAAAATCTCTATGTGCGTTTTCATTACGATTCTCTCTAATTTTTGATTCAGCCACTAGAACACCTAGAGAATTGGACTTAAACCGCAATCGGTGCTTTGATCGTTGGATGTGATTCGTAACCCACAATTTCGATATCTTCAAAACGATAATCAAAAATACTCGGCGCTTTATTTAATTTCAATTGTGGTAAAGGCAATGGTTCTCGAGATAATTGCAATTGAACTTGTTCTGTATGATTTGAATAAATGTGACAATCTCCACCCGTCCAAATAAATTCCCCTACGTCTAAATCACATTGCTGTGCCAGCATATGCGTTAGCAAAGCATAAGAAGCAATATTAAATGGCACTCCTAGAAAAGAATCCGCAGAGCGTTGATATAGCTGACAAGATAAACGTCCTTCTGCTACATAAAACTGAATTAACAAATGACAAGGCGGTAAAGCCATTTTATGCAATTCACCCACATTCCAAGCACACACAATTAATCGACGAGAATCTGGATTATGTTTAATGTCGTGCACCAATTGTGAAATTTGATCGACACTTTTTCCATCTGACGTTGCCCAAGCTCGCCATTGCTTTCCATACACGGGACCTAGATCTCCATGAGCATCAGCCCATTCATCCCAAATGGTCACTTGGTTATCTTGTAAATATTTTATATTCGTGTTTCCAGATAAAAACCACAATAATTCATGAATAATACTGCGCAAATGTAATTTCTTCGTTGTAACAACAGGGAATCCTTCTTGTAAATTAAATCGCATCTGATAGGCAAACACACTTAATGTTCCCGTTCCTGTACGATCAGTTTTTTTAACGCCATGCGTCATAATATGTTTTAAATAAGCGAGATATTGTTGCACTAAATGGCTCTCCTCTTCAGGCAATCTTTTTGATACGCATAAATAACAATAATGGCACCTCCAATAATCATCGGTATTGAAAGCAACTGCCCCATCGTCATCCAATCAGAAAGTACAAATCCTAAATGAACATCTGGTTCACGTAAAAACTCTACGCCGAAACGAAATACACCGTAACCTAATAAAAAAAATCCTGAAACAGCCATTTCCGGTTTACGCGTCGATGAATACCACCAAACAACTAGGAACAATATAATTCCCTCTAAAAAGAATTCATAAATTTGAGAAGGGTGTCGTGGTAATATCCCCGCTCCAGGGAATACCATTCCCCAAGGCAAATCGGTGGGTCTCCCCCACAATTCTCCATTCATAAAATTCCCAACACGACCAGCCCCCAGCCCAATAGACACCAATGGCGCTAAAAAATCTGTGACAGAGAAAAAGTCTTTTTTGTGTTTGCGCGCATAAAACCAAACCGCCATACAAACACCGACTAACCCCCCGTGAAATGACATGCCACCCTTCCAAATTTCAATGAGCGTCCAAGGTGCCGTCAATAATTGCGTCCAACCATACACCAACATATAGCCTACTCGCCCACCAATCAAAACGCCTAACGCACTATAAAATAAAACGTCACTGACTTGTTCTGAAGTCCAACCACTATTGGGTTGATGCGCACGGTATGAAGCTAAGATCCATGCAGCCGCAAAACCCAAAACATACATGAGCCCATACCAATGAACTTTTAAAGAACCAATATGAAATGCAACAGGATCAATTTGAGGATAAGTCAGCATAAAATATCAAAATTTTAAAATTTAATTAATAAAAGGCCATAACATGTGTATTCCTGAGCATAATAAAAACACGGCAAATACACGTTGAAGAAGATTAACAGGTAAGCGATTAGAACACCAGGCACCGAATGGCACCAGCAACACACTAGGCAGTGCAATTGCAGCTACCGCTGGCCAATAGATAAAGCCCGTGCTCCACGCTGGTAAATCAGAGACATTCCAAGAAACAGAAATACTACTCATGGTTGCTATCAATGCCACTGTTAAACTACAAATAGCTGACATCCCAATAGTTTGCCTTAAAGGTACATTACAGTGGGCTAAAAAAGGAATTAAAATAATCCCTCCCCCTAAACCTAAAAAACCAGACTGTGCACCAATCAAGGAACTCACAGAATAGATCCCCACTCGCCCCGGTAGTTGACGCGATGGTGGCACTTTTACGATAAATAACATTTTTAATGCAATGAGAAAAATACAAATACCAAAAAAAGTACGCATCACAGAATTATCAAGAAAACTCGCGACTATGACGCCCACGATAGTCCCTATGACAATCCCAGGAATCAGCTGTCGATAAAGCTCCCAATTAATATTGCCTGCCTTTTGGTGATGTCGCACAGAACTTTGTGTCGTCAGAATCATGACGGCTAATGAAGTCGCCACCGCCATATGCATAATATGATTCGCTGGCATCCCTGTTTGTGTGAAAATCCAATCGAGTGCGATCACAACGACCACTCCACCACCCAAGCCTAATAATCCCGCTAAAAACCCACCGAAGATTCCAGTGGCAATGTAAAGAAGCATAATGGTCATATGATTATAAAAACCTATTGGCCTGGTTTATTCGATAATTTGGGGTGATGTTGCCCCAGACTACTGTATTTTTATCATTTTTTATACATTTATTTGTATTCCTAACAAATAAACTCTGCTACACTCTGTAGTCCTTCAATCGCTTAGGACAGATTGAGATTTTATTTATGACTGAGAAAACAATCCCTAGGGTAAAACATTCGTCTCAAATCAAGCTGGATATTTTGCAGAGTGTACACCAATACTTCTCTCCAAATGACACCCCGTTTTTGAATCAGCAGTGCCAAATAATGCGGGACAAACAACCTTATGCTGGTTTGCGCTTGTTACACAACGTACACATTACTTTATCAACCTTAATAAAATTGGAACCCTTGTTACTTTCTGGAGCCGAAATTACCGTTACTGCTACTCGTGGTCAACAAATCCATGAATCAGCTATCAACTTATTAAAAATGGCCAATATTAATTTTATTCCAGAAGAGGATCTAGAAAACGATTACGACTTTTGCTTAGATTGCTGCGGTGAATTATTAAATAAAATTACACCGAGATTTGGTGCTATTGAATTAACTCAAACTGGTAGTGTTAAATACAAAAATGCTACCTTAGACTACCCCGTAATTTCCATTGATGAGACTATTAGTAAAAATTTGGAGAATCTTTTAGGCACTGGCGATGGTTTTATCCGTGCATTCAAAGAATTAACAAAAGAAGAAATCAAAGGGCAAAAGTTTGTTTTATTTGGCTATGGGAAAGTAGGTAAAGGTGTTGTTAAAGCAATTTCCCCTTATACAAAAAATATTATCATTATAGAAGAGAATAAAGACCTGGTTGAAAAAATAAAAGAAAAAGGATTGCAAGCTTTTCACATTTCTGAAACCTCTAAGATTCGAAAATCGTTTGAAAACGCTTTTTGTATAACAACAGCTACTGGTAATGATGGAACCATTTCAACATATTTTGAAAAAGAAGATTTTAACAGTTGCAAATATTTAGCAAACATTGGTTCTGAAGATGAATTTGGCGATAAATTTTCTATAGACGATGTTTTATTTAAAAAAAGACCCATCAATTTTTCACTAACTGAGCCTACGAAAATTAAATTCTTAGATCCTATTTTTTATATGCACAACAATGCTATTGATTTTATTTTGTCAAAAACTATAAGTTCTGGATTTCATGCCTACCCTCAAAAAATTGACCGCATTATTTTCAATAAATGGATCACTTCTCACAATGAAGATATTTCTGTTCTAGATTTGATGGATATGATTTAATATAAATTCAAAAATCTCAAGGAAGTTTCATGGACTTTGAAAGTCTGGATCTCATTCTACAAAATACAAATGATATTATTATTGCTGTAGATTTAAATTATACGATCCAAAAAATCAGCAACTCAGCTATAATTTTATTTAATTTAGATAAAAATAAAATAGTTGGCGAAAATCTTTTAGAAATATTCAAAAAAAACCAAATTTCCTTACCTTTCCCCAAAAATCTCGAGACAACATTTAAATCTAAAAAATCCCTAGAAACAAATGGCTTAATGAATACAAAATTTGGCAATCGCTTAGTCAATTGGAAAATCATTGCTTTAGAACACTCAAATAAAATATCAACGGCGTTAATCTTTGGTTGCGATTTACCAGACGACCAAAATATAAGCCATCTAAATCTAAAAACATATTTCGACAATATTTTATTTCATTTACCCTGCTATGTGTACTGGAAGGATGTTCATTCTATCTATCTCGGCTGTAATAACTTATTTGCAAAAGCTGCTGGCTTGACTTCGGCTGAAAAAATTGTTGGTAAAACTGACTATGATTTAGCGTGGGGAAAAACAGAAGCTGATTTATTTCGTCAAGGTGACCGCGAAGTTCTGGAAGGTCATTCAAAACTCAATTCGGAAGAACCGCAATACCAAGCTGATGCAACAACTAAAATG
>JAFEDO010000098.1 GCA_018241565.1 Pseudomonadota bacterium | reverse complement strand
TTTTCACCCCCACCCTAACCCTCCCCCGGAGTACCGGAGGAGGGAATTTTATATGTTCCCTCCCCCGGTACTCCGGGGGAGGGTTAGGGTGGGGGCAACAAACTATTAAACTAAATCTAATCCCTGCAATACTGAACGAACTTCCTGATGATATTTCTCTGACAATGGAGTCAGCGGTAAACGAATGCCTGCGGGAATTTTTCCCATTTGATGTAAAGCCCATTTAGTAGGGATTGGATTCGCTTCCACAAATAATACTCGATGTAGAGAAGCAAGCTCTGCGTCCAGCTTTTCAGCTTCAGCCACTTTATCGCTTAATGCAGCGCGACACAAAGCTTTCATTTGCTTTGGCACAACATTCGCTGTCACAGAAATAACACCATTACCACCAGCCAGCATTAAATCTTTAGCGGTCCCATCATCTCCACTGTAAATATCGATTTCGTCATCGCATAATTCACGTATTTTCTTAACTCTTTCTATAATACCTGTCGCTTCTTTAATTCCAACGATATTAGAAACTTTGGCGAGCTCAGCGACTGTTTCAGGTAGGCAATCGCAAGCAGTCCTACTCGGCACATTGTAAAGAATAATCGGAATAGAAACTTCTTTAGCAATGTGTTGATAATGCAATATCAAGCCTTGTTGTGTCGGTTTGATATAGGCTGGCGTCATGATTAAGCACGCATCGACGCCCAAATCTGCGGCCGCCCGAGTCAAAGCAGTCGCCTTTTCGGTACCTTCTGCGGCAGTCCCTGCGATGACAGGGATACGACCATTCACGCGCTCTAATACAAACCGAATAACACTTAATTTTTCAGAATCGGAGAAAGTTGCTGCTTCACCGGTGGTACCCATGGCTATAATGCCGTCCGTCCCAGAATCTATGTGCCATTCTAGTAAGCTTGCTAACGAATCAAAGTCGATGGAACCATCCATTTGCATCGGAGTTACAAGGGCTACCATGCTGCCATGAAACATAGGGTTATCCTCTGGTTTAGTATTCAGCAATCCTGTGTCATCCCGGCCAAGCGCTGCAAAAACGACGCTGGATCCCGGCTCTCATGTTCCAAAAACCGTAACATGAGGCCGGGATGACAAGTCATGCGTGCAGCGCGCGAGCCGGGATCCAGAAAAATAGAACACAGACGCACTTCATCTGAATAGTTATCTGGTTTTTACGAGCCGCAATGGTACTTTGGGGATTTACAGAAAACAAGTAGAATACCGGCCCAGACAGACCAAAGAAAGCTTAAGGAGGCTTTATGAACAAGGCAGTTCTCGGTAACCCCATCGCTGATTTTGAAGTACCTGCAACCAGTAACAAAAAGATTAAATTTTCAAATCTCAAAGGTCAAAATATCGTTTTATATTTTTATCCTAAAGACAGTACGCCTGGCTGCACTTGCGAAGGAGAAGATTTTCAATCTCAACTTAATTTATTTGAAAAATTAAATACCGTCGTCCTAGGGGTTTCAAAAGATCATTTAAAGTCTCATGAAAAATTTAAAGAAAAATATCAATTTCAATTTGAATTAATTTCAGATGCTGATAAAAAACTTTGTGATTACTTTGATGTGATTAAAGAAAAAACTTTATATGGCAAATTATTCAATGGCATTGAGCGTAGTACTTTTTTAATTGATAAAAATGGCGTGCTGCGAAAAGAATGGCGCAAAGTAAAAGTCAAAGGACATGTCGATGAAGTGTTGGCTGCAGTAAGAGATTTATGACAAGTACGACATCCAGCATGTCGTACTTGATTCAGTTCTAAAACTCACACCGTGTGAGAACGCCCAGCTACTTGCTCACGCACGAGTTCGTTTTTAATTTGTATTGATGGCAGAACCGTACCTATACCAGAGTTTATATAGAAAAGTGGGATTTGAACCCCAGCAATATCTTGAAAATAAAATTGTCCTTGAGTTAATAAATCCCTCTTCTCTTCCATATCGTGATTTTCAATAATAGAACCATCTTCCGTCATTATTAGGGTTTTATTCTGCCTGCGCCATATTGATATGACATCAGACAGGTTATTACCAAAATATTGAGCTAGCTCTCTCATCGAGTCCTCACTTATGGGCACAAAGTATTTCGCAACAGCAGTAGAATCATTTTCTGTCACTGCAGCACCATCTTCTCTCCGTGCAGCACCGTAAGAAAATTGATGACCTGCTGTTTCTCTGAAAATAGAACGAAGGTCATCTGCATCAGGAGCAGCAGAACGACTATAACGACTATCAGGATCGAATATCGTATTGCACATCGCTGCGCAGAATGCTAGGTAAAAAATTAATACATAAAAACCACATGTACACGAAAGTGCCAGTGCGACTGGCCAAAGCGCTTCAAAAAGCTCCTCACTCGATGAATCATCAGCTACTGGAGTATATTGTTCCCCAGTTGTTGTCATCGTGGTATTTGTCGAGTTACTTTGCACCAACTGATTTGCTGTACTTAACAAAGATAAAACTCGTTCAGGTGCAGTCAATAATAGTGACATGACTATTAAGAGCTTTTGACGTGGAGTTAGCATATATACCTCTCAGTATTGTGTAAAAACCGGCATCTTAACATGATCTATTTATATGCACAATATGAAACTGTCATGAAATAAAAGCCTGAGAGTGTGATTATCCTTTGAAAGGACTGCGCCATATTTGTTCACCATGCCCATAAGATCCAAATCCTGTAGAGCCACTCTCTCTGGTCAACACATCGTTACAAAACAGGCCGCAGTAACATAGGACAAATAGGCAACACCCAATTGCACAAACAGTTCCAGCAGTAAGCACACCACATAAAAAGATTCCTAACATAACCACCGCAACATCATAGAGTGCTTTGATAGCGTTAAATTCAAAACCATCCCCGGATTGAATAGGGGTGTATGAAGGTCCACTTGTTATCGTTGTGGAATTTTGCGCTTCTGTAGATTGTTGCGCTTTTGCAAACATCATCAAAAGAGCCACTCCAGTTAAACCCAATAAAATCAACTGTTCTAATTTCATTATTCAACCTCTAAAAAATAAATATTTACTTCTATAAAAATATTAAGCAATCACTCAAGGATGAGTAATTTCACGTAACAAACTCACCATTTCAACGGCCGTTTCTGCAGCTTCCTTACCTTTGTGACCATGCTTACCACCAATGCGTTCTTGCGCTTGTTCTAGGTTATCAGTCGTTAATACGCCAAAAATAACAGGAATATCGTAATTCAAGGCAATGGCGGCACAGCCGTCACTCACTTGTTTGCACACATAATCAAAGTGACGAGTGTCTCCTTGAATGACAGCGCCCAAAGTAATAATGGCTTCATATTTTTTAGTTTGTGCAAGTTTTTTGGTTATTAAAGGAATTTCAACGGCACCGGGCACCCAAACAACGGTGATTTGATCATCGTGAAAACCAAATTCTTTTAATCGAGTGATTGCTCCATCACATAAAGCTTTTGTAATCATTTCATTGAAACGACTCACCACAATAGCAACAGGAAATTGGATATTGGATTTAGAAAAGTCACAGATTTTCATTGCAGAATTCCTCGATTAAAATTTTTCAAATCTTAAACATAACTAACTTTAATTTCTACAAGTGATGAGTTTTATTATTCGAGAGAAACAACCGTTGCTACCTTCATTTTGGAATGCACTTTCATCGGAACCTGTTCCATAGCTATTTGAATTATCGCCATGTTTGCTCAAAAGCGTATTTTCATTTGGAGTATCGCCACATTCTCTCAAAGACGTATTTTCATCTGGTTCTTGGCTATCTTTACAATCGAATACAGAAGGACATAAGTTATATATCGCAAAAGGTAACCCAACGCCGAATAAGAGACAACAACCCAAGAACTCGCATACAGCAACCATAATAAGCCTAGTCGAATCACTGAGTACTGGCCCATCAATAGAAACACCCGTTGAATTCGTTTCAGCTTTTGAGATACCTATTATCAGCACCAAAGCTAATATAAACAACGTCCGATTCGCAGGTTTGACTGACGAAAATAATTCTAGGAATTGCTCTACTGATCCTGACATCACTACATCCTATTCGTATAAAAATCCGCGGTAAAAGCAGATCCAAGAGCGAAGCATCCTAACATAATCAAACATTGCGAGTATTTTGCATGAATACGCTGCTGGCCATTTCACAGAGTAATATAATTTTAAATAATCTTACCCTAGATATCTAACGGCCAGCGCCCTTCTTTCTCATATTAAAAGCATTTCACTTTATGGATTACTTGATAAAGCTTTGAGATTCTGAAGTAGTAGCTTCTGCTGTTCCTGACCATTAGACTGTGCCATCGTGCAACAACAAAGACAAACACAACAAAAGGCAAAACAAAATACACTCGCACAAACTAACCCAGTAGCAAACCAAGCAAGATCCACTAGACCTCTGACAAGGACATCAGAGCCCACTGAACCATCACCTGCAATCACAGGAACTGTATCATTCGTTGAAGCAACTGTACTTCCTAATGCAGTATTTCCTAATACACTCGCTGCAAAAGCCTGCCCTTCAGGAGTAGAAAGAAACAGAACAAGCCCTACTGCAACAGCCATAGTCATAGCCACTTTAGACATAAACATCCCCTCTTGGTTTGTGTAAAAAAACGAATCTTACCATGATCGTTTTATTACCACAAGAAATGGCTAACGTTCTTCTTTCCCATATAAAAAGCACTTCACTTCATGAGCCTCCCCTACTGAGGAAATCTCTGGGTATTTCTCATGGCAAATAGCCATGGCACGGCGACAACGGGGATGGAAATGACACCCAGAGGGAGGTTCTGCCGCAGAAGGCAATTCGCCAGAGAGGGGAAATAATTTGGAAGCTTTATCGATCGTTGGAACCGATGCGAGTAACGCTTGTGTATAAGGATGTTTAGGATGATTCAAAACTTCATCCACAGGACCCTGCTCAACAATGCGTCCTAAATACATCACAGCTACTTCGTCAGCAATATAAGATACGACTGAAATATTATGTGTAATAAACAAATAAGATAATTGATGCTGCGCTTGTAATTGTTTTAATAAATTTAAAATTTGCGCTTGGATGGAAACATCTAACGCACTCGTTGGTTCATCACAAATAATAATTTTTGGTTTTAATGCCAATGCACGCGCGATACAAATACGTTGACGCTGTCCTCCCGAAAATTCATGAGGATATCGATACTGACTATCTTTCGGTAAGCCCACTTGTTCTAACAATTCTTCGACAATGATTTCTCTGTGATGCGTATCTTTTATTAAATGTTGTGCGACTAATCCTTCGGTAATAATCTCTCCCACCATCATACGTGGATTCATGGATGAAAATGGATCTTGGAAAATAATTTGTAGCTCACGTCTTAATGAACGTAATTCTTTATCTGAAATCGACGCTAAGTTTTTTTCTTGATAAAGAATTTCGCCTGAAGTGGGTTCCAACAATCTCAAGATCCCTCGAGCGACCGTTGTTTTTCCACAACCGGATTCACCAACTAACGCGACTGTTTTTCCTTTTTTTAATTTTAAATTAACACCATCGACCGCTTTCACATCACCGATTTTTCTTTTAAATAATCCTTTTCGAATCGGAAAATATATTTTCAAATCATTCACGGTTAATAATGATTCTGTGTCTGATTGAATATTCTCTTGAAATTCAACAACAGCAGATGCATTCAGCGCAGTGAAATCAGGTTCTGAAACAATAGCAGGATCATATAAATGACAACGCACATGATGTTTTGGATCCGGTAATAACCACTTCGGTGTTTTTTGATAACAAGTTTCAAACGCTAAAGGACAACGGTCAGCAAAACGACACGGCGGCAAATTCACGGTCAGCGGAGGAACACTGCCTTTGATAACCGTTAACCACTCCCCTCTTTTTGCTTCTGTTGGAATAGATTGAAACAATTGTCGACTGTAAGGATGTAATGGATTTTCAAAAAATAATTCTACTGGCGCTTGCTCAACAATATGACCGGCATACATCACACCGACTGTATCTGCCATTTGTCTTACAACACCTAAGTCATGTGTAATCAACAAAATAGCCATGCCGGTGTTCGCTTGAATTTCTTTTAACAAACTCAACACTTGCGCTTGAATCGTGACATCTAAAGCCGTTGTTGGTTCATCCGCAATGAGTAATTCAGGATCTGCAGCCAATGCAATCGCGATCATGGCTCGTTGTTTTAATCCACCGGATAATTGATGAGGATATTCATGTAATCGACGTTTCGGTTCTGGCATGCCGACTGATTTTAATAATTCTAAGATTCGATTTTGTTGTTCGCTATGAGAAAGCGAGAGATGGCATTTTAATACTTCAGCAATTTGATCACCAATCGTCATGATAGGATTTAATGACGTCATAGGTTCTTGAAAAATAATACCGACTCGCTTTCCACGAATATGTCGTAATTCCACTTCAGAAAAATGAGCTAAATCTTTTTCTTTTAAAAAAATATGACTGCCAGGCAATGTCAACGCAGAACCTGGTAGTAATTGAAGAATAGAAAGTGCTGTCATGGATTTTCCGCATCCAGACTCTCCCACTAATGCAAATGTTTCTCCAGGGTTAATAGAAACATTCACACCATTGACAGCGAAGGAAAATCCTTTCGAAGTTTCAAATCCAACTTTGAGATTTTCTATGTTGAGAAGCTGATTATCCTTAATCTCAAGCATGTTTTTTAAAATCCTTATTCACATTAGATTAGTGCTTCATTCCCTGGATCCCGGCTCTCGTGCCGCAAAAGCTCGGCACTCGTCCGGGATGACACAAAACACTTACAATGAATACAGTGTTGTCATCCCGGCCAAGTGTTGAGCCTTTGCAACACGAGAGCCGGGATCCAGTGTCGTCTCTGCAGTACCTGACTAAGTCGACATCCCAAAATGCTTTTTAGAAAACGCCACCCTCTCTACCACTGGATGCCTGTGCTCTAATTGCGCTTCAACTATCTTAGTGCGCGCATATAATCCTTGTTGATTCGCAATTTGAATATTCAACCCAGGCCGTGCATTCACTTCTAACATTAATGGACCATAATCTTTATCTAACACAATATCGACACCAATATAGCCCAATCCTGTCAATTCGTAACAACGCGAAGATAAATCTAAAATTTGATCCCAGTGAGGAATTGGACGACCACGAATAGATTGTAAAGTATCTGGATGATGTTCAATGTTTTCATTTTCCCAAACGGCAGACAATGTTTTACCCGTCGCAATATCGATACCAACGCCAATCGCTCCTTGGTGTAAATTGGCTTTCCCATCGGAAAGATGCGTGGGAAGCCTTAACATAGCCATGATGGGATATCCACATAAAACAATGATTCGGATATCAGGGACACCTTCGTAACTGATGGCTTTGAAAGTTTCATCCACTTTAATTCGATACTCGATGAGCGCTTTATCTTCTTGCCCACCTAAACTGTATATGCCGCTTAAAATATTAGAAATATGATAAGCCAATTCATCTAACTTCATATATCGGCCATTTGTTCTTCGATATCGACCATCAATATGATCACTAATCACTAAAATACCTTCGCCACCTGCACCATTAGCAGGCTTAATCGCAAAATCTTTGTAAGGTTTTAAAAGTTCTTCTAAGTGATTTAATTGGTGCTCTTCTTCAATAACGCCATATAGTTCAGGGACAGCAATATGTGCTTCTATCGCTAATTTTTTTGTTAGCCATTTGTCATCAACGGTGGGATACAGTGAACGATGATTATATTTTAAAACGTAATCGATGTTACGTTGATTGATACCGAGTACACCTTTGGATTTTAAATTTTTTAGGATTGAAATGAGATTCATGCTTATATTTCCAAAGTACTTATTAAATCTTGCCCCCACCCTAACCCTCCCCCGGAGTACCGGGGGAGGGAATAGAAACTCTCTCTCCACGCGCTCCAGGAGGAAGGAACAGAAATTCCCTCTCCGAGTAGGAAAATAAATCCCCTCCCTCGGCACTCCGAAGGAAGGAAAATAAATCCCCTCCCCCGGCACTCCGAAGGAAGGAAAATAAATCCCCTCCCCCGGTAATCCGAAGGAAGGAAAATAAATCCCCTCCCTCGGCACTCCGAA
>JAFEDO010000097.1 GCA_018241565.1 Pseudomonadota bacterium | reverse complement strand
TGAGTCAGTATAAGAATAGAGAATTTGCTAATCTTGAATGGGAAGCAGATCTTGTGAAGTTCATAGAAGATGCGATTTATGGCATTATCAAAAAAGACATGCCTTCAAAGTTATACTCAGTAACTGCTGTAAAAGAGGTAGATGAAGTTTCTATGAATAGCATCCAATCTTTAAGAGAGAATCTAACAATGAAAGTTACAGAGCAAATGTTATTAGATTGGAGACAAGGTAAGTTAAAAGGAGATATTAATGACGAATTGAGTTCACTGGCATTAAAAGATTTAAAAACGGTTTCTGACAACATTTCAAAGCTGGTATATCCGATAGGGGTTTTAATTTCACTGAAGGCACAGAGCAAAAAAACACACGAATTGAAAGATTTACTTTATCAAGCTTTTGAGAAATGTAAGGCTTTATTTCCTGATAATCCTGCTTTTACTCAAGAGATAGCGGCATTATTAAGCCATCCAGTTTTTAAAGATACATTACAAGTATCTGGTTCTGGCTTTTTTGCACAAAGTGCGGTTCAAACGGATGTAACTCGCTCTAATCCTTCTCTTAGTACATCCAGTACACCAAGTTTAAACAATTAAATTACTAGAAGGTTTGGCAATCTCAAATGCCTTGAGATTGCCAATTATAAAAAATCAACAGTGATTCTGTTTATTTTCACAACTGTAATTTAGGAGAAATAAGAATGCATGAAGAATTAACATACTATCAAATACTAGGTGTTAACAATAACAGTACAATGTCTGAAATCAGATCTGCCTATAAAAAGCTTGCTCTTGAGTACCATCCTGACAAAAACCCTGATGATCCTTCTGCTCAAGAAAAATTTAAAACTGTTTCAGAAGCGTATCAAACACTAATCGATGTTGAAAAAAAACATGAATATGATCTTAAATTAAAAAATTTTTATTTAAATACAAAAACTTTGAGAGAAATTAGAGAAGTTAAAAGGCAGACAAGAGAACTTATAAGAGAAATGCAATTTAAGAAAACATTAACAGGCTTGATCTATCTGGAAGTTAAAAAGTATTTTGATGCTAATATTGAGTCTAAAGTTGTGTATGTGGATTTAAACTTTATTAAAATAAAAAATACACCCATTGATATGTTAATCCAATGTCTTTTTAATGATAAAAATAAATACATTTTAATCGATCTTTATTCGGCAGATATACCTCCAGAATTTCTTGATAAATTAATTTCAGAATTGTATGGAAACGATAATTTTATTGCAATTAAATTCAATCCAAGTTTTTTTTCGAAAATAGACACTAGTAATCCAACAATTATTTTCGGAAAATATTTTGCAGTTAATAAGAAATCTGTTTCAAATATTCCAGCATCAATTACTAAACTCGTTTATGAAAAGTTGGCATTTCTTATCATGAATGATGAAGTTGGAGAGCTACTTTCAATGAGTTATGAATCAAAGTTGTTTTATGGTTTACGAACCCTGACCGCGATATTAACTATTGTAACAGGCATTGGATTTGCATATTTTAATTCCATGGCGTTTTTAGGTGGTTTTTTATCTTTTGTAAACAGTACTCTTAAAGTAATCACATACACGAGTTCATTAGCTTCTATGATGAGCTGTTGCACGATGGAAGAGTGGATAGAAAATTATACTCAAGAAATAAAGAATCTTACTGAAAATTTTATGATGAATATCACCGCAGAAAATCTAGTGAATTATTTGCCGTTGTTCCTGATTTTGCCTGAAGTTCCTTATAAACCCCTCATAGTTTATTTAGCTGAAAAAAAAGAACTTTTTATTAAAGCTGTTGAAAAATGTGTTGAGCAACTGCCATCTGATGAAAAAAAATTAGAATATATGGAATCTGTACTACATGAGGGTAGTATGTTGAAAGCGGTATTGAGTTATCAGAGAGGGTTTTTTAGTCGTTATACGATAGGTTTTTTTTCAAATACTACGACCGTGAGTACCCTTGTACATAAAGTGCAAGAGTTAAAAGCTATTTGTGATAAGACTAAGAGCGAAAAAGAAACGCTAGCTGAACAGAGCTTTGCTCTTATCACTATCAACAAGTGAATTGCTTATTCTCAATTATCAACTGAAACGGTTATTTATGGTGTTTATATCATTTGCCACAGTGGGGTAGCCTTGATGCGGTTTTTGCATCAAGGTTTCCTGGTATCCCCATCCCTTGATTTCGCAAGCTCAATCAAGGCTACGGTTTTGACTTGTGATCAACAAGGTTCTGCGGAGTTTATTTCTCGTATTCAAACACCTTCACAACCCGTTGAACCCCAGAGACTTGTCTTGCAATATCGACGGCTATGTCAGCTTGATGATGAGTGACTTTTCCCATTAAGTAGACATTCGCATCTTCGGTCACGACTTTGATTAATCCTGATTTTAAATCATTCGTTGCAAGCATTTGGGTTTTAATCTTGGTGGTTATCCAACTGTCATTGGCTTCAGAGAGAGCAGAAATCGGATGTTTGACTTTAATTTCATTGTAGATGGCTTTTATTTTGGGCACTTGTCGGGCTAATTTTTCAGCTTGTTCACGAAGAGAGGCTTGTGGCACTTCACCGACTAATAAAACGACGCGATTAAAACTAGCAACAGCTATGTGGCTATCTTTGAAGTCTAAGTCAGCTTTGATTTTTAAAGCGACTTGATGACGAATTTGAGTATCGTCTGAAATGGTTTGTACATTTCGTTTTTCATAAACTACCATGCCGCCAGTGGCAGCACCAGCAACGAAAGCAACACATCCTGGTAAAACTAAGGCTAAAGCTAATACGAGCGCAGTACGTTTCATAGATTTATTCCTCATGTCCAAATAAACGAAAGTCGATTAAATCACATAAACAATGAATAATCAGCAAGTGAGTTTCTTGAATTCGAGAAGTGATAGGAGAAGGTACTCGAATCTCGATATCATCCAACTCTAGTAAATCAGCAATTTTTCCGCCATCACGTCCTGTTAAAGCGATAACAACCATGCCACGCTGATGAGCGGCTTCTATCGCGTGTAAAACATTTTCTGAGTTACCACTGGTTGAGATGGCCAGCAACACGTCGCCCGCTTGACCTAGCGCATTAATTTGCTTTGAAAAAATTTCTTTATAACTGTAATCATTCGCGATAGAAGTGATGGTCGAAGTGTCCGTGCTTAATGCAATGGCGGGTAAACTCGGACGTTCTATTTCAAATCGATTGAGCATTTCAGCAGAGAAGTGTTGTGCATCTCCGGCTGAACCACCGTTGCCACAACTTAAAATTTTATGTTCTTCAAGGAGACACTGGACCATGCGTTCACCCGCTTCAGCAATAGACTCTGGTAAGCATTCAGCGGCAGCCATTTTTGTTTCAATGCTGAGATGAAAATGATTTTTGATACGTTCAATAATATCCATGTTCCATTCCAAAAGCGTTTTTGACCCAATCGACCGCTATTTCATCGTGATGAGTGTCTAAAGCAATCACATCAAAACGGCAGGGTATTTTGTCATAGCATTTTTGTTGAAGTAAATAAAAACTCGCTGCTTTTATCAACTTTTTTTGTTTTGTGCCGTTGACGGTAGATAAGCTATCCCCATAGTTCGTTTTTGTTCGAAAACGGACCTCGGTGAATACCAGCGTGTCGCTGTCTTTTAAGATCAAATCGATTTCACCGTATCGACATGAAAAATTGCGTTCTACTAGCTGCAATCCCTGATCTTCAAGATACTCTAAAGCAAAAGTTTCAGCACGAGTGCCTAATATTTGCTGAGAAGTTTTCATGAAATAATTTCAGGCGTCCCATTTTGGAACTTCGCCCACTGCAATTGTCTAGAGACTCGATGATCAGCGTTGGCATAGAGTTTTCCTGTATGTGCAGATATGCCCAATTCAGGAGAAGTATCTAAGCGAGTCAATTGCTGAGAAAGATTAAATGCATCGAACCCTAAAGCATATAAACGCGTATATCGATTGAGTGCGCTTGGCCATTGAGGTGATGTTTGTTCATAATTCTTTTCTAAATTCCCGCCATCTTCAAACACCCACGGCATATCACAAAAGATAACGCCATTTAAATCGCGATCTAATGCAGGTTCTGGTGTTCCATTGTATACAAGTGAAGTCGCATAAATTGGAATATTACCGGCATAATAAAACTTAAAGAGGGGTACCACTTGTCTTGCGACGGAAGGCGTTGCGACTAAGAAAACCATATCGACATCATGACGACTGCCACCGCGCGCACTTTTTCCACGACCTTTGCCATTATATGCATGCAGTAATTGCTTGATAGGCTTCGTAAAATTTTGTTTTGGAGAATATGCCATGCGATCAGCAATTCGTCCCCCTTGTTTTTTCCACTGATCAGCAAAAGTTTCAGCGATCCCTTGTCCCCATGCGCCACTCGGTGCAATCACGATGGCATTTTTATATCCTTGTTGAGAAGCTTTTGCAGCAACTTGTGCTGCTTCATCTTGCGGTGATATGCCTATCTCATAAAGATTATTAGGCAAACGAGCGGGTGCAGAATAATTTAAAGCTAAAGTAGGAACGGTTACCAAATTAGAATCATCTGCTAATGTTTGCACTTTATTTTTGTCGAGAGGACCGACGATAACTTCAGCTCCATTTTGTACGGCTTGTTGATATAACGTTTTAATATCTCCGGTGCTGGTATCGTACGTTTGAACTTTGTCTTCACCTTTTCCTGCATTTTTAGCGGCAGCAATAAATCCATCTCGTACGGCTTTTCCGGGTAGAGAGAGTGGGCCATTGAGCGGTACTAATAATGCAATTTTATTGGCTTCTATAGAATGAACGTTTTCTATTCTGCTTAAAGTATATTGAGCAATTGGTGTCGCTGGATGTTCAGGGTAACGAGACATCCATTCTTTTATGCCAGTCTTTAATGCTGAT
The DNA here is from genome assembly GCA_018241565.1 of Pseudomonadota bacterium. GTDB lineage: Bacteria > Pseudomonadota > Gammaproteobacteria > JAFEDO01 > JAFEDO01 > JAFEDO01. Next base: position 2,684 of record JAFEDO010000097.1, on the reverse strand, counting down.
GGTTGATCAGATTTTTCTTTGACGAGAGAAGCAAGTTGAACCCAACCTTTTAATTCTTTTTGATTTGTTTCTAATTCTAAGCTGTGTAATTGCTCAGGAGAAATTTCTGATAGAGTTTGCCAAATTTGCTGTTGATTCGATGTTGTTAAATTAGGGTCATGAATAAGCGGCTCTAATTTAATGCGTTGTTGAATGCTATAAAAATAATTACCTTGTTTAGCATAAGCATCAGCGAGCGTTGAATGATAATCAAAATTTTGTTCTTCGGTTAATGTATTCACTTGTTGAATATCACCTAAAGTACTGAGCGCTTGTTCAGGTTTACTGTTGGCGAGTTCTATTTTGCTTTTCAACAGTAATTTTTGATTCGTTAATTCAACGGGAAGATGGGTTGTTTGAATTTGTTGAAGTAATTCTTCCGCGCGAGAAAGAGAATCATCTTGGATGAGACGTCCAACGGCATCGAGTTGATATTTTTCTTTTTCTGGAGATTCAGATTTTTGGGCTAACTCAATATAAGTGTCAGCGCTTTTAGGATAACGTTGAATTTTCTTAGCGAGTAGAGGAGAAGAGGGTTGCAACCAAGAGGATGAAGTCCCCATGCCACAGCCGCTAAGAATGCCAAAACATAAAAATAGCAAAAATATCGTATGATTTTTGCGGAACAGAGAATTGGATGTTAAATTGCGTGAAAACCACTTAGTCCAGGTGCTCATAACTTCAAACGCCTCAGTAAAAGAATAGGCGACAACCTTAACGTGAAGTCCTAGCGCTGGCAACGTTTTTTTGGAGGATTTATGGAGTCTAGTTTCGGCGTATTGTATATCGTAGCGACCCCTATTGGGAATTTAGGGGATATTACGCAAAGAGCCTTAAAAACCCTGCAAGAAGTTGATTTTATTGCGGCAGAAGATACTCGTCATAGCCAACATTTATTGCAACATTTTGGGATACAAAATCAGTTACTTTCTTTGCATGATTATAACGAAACCGAGCGACTGTCTTCTTTCTTAAAAGATCTCAAAGAAGGTAAGAATATCGCTTTAATTTCAGATGCAGGAACGCCTCTCATTAGTGATCCGGGATATAAACTCGTAGAGCAAGCGAGAAAAGCAGGGATTCGAGTAGTACCCATTCCAGGTGCTTGCGCTGCTATTGCTGCATTATCTGCTGCAGGATTGCCATGTGAATCATTTATCTTTGAAGGATTTTTACCGGAAAAAACAGCGGCTAGAAAAAAACAGTTATCTCTTTTGCAAGATGAAACGAGAACATTAGTATTTTATGAATCACCGCATCGTGTATTAGATATGATAAAAGATTTGTTAGAGACATTGGGTTCAGAGCGCCGAGTTGTACTTGCCCGAGAATTAACAAAAACATTTGAAACTTTTCATCAAACGACATTGGGGGAATTACCAAAGTGGTTAGATTCCGATCCCAATCAATTGCGTGGTGAGTTCGTTATCTTAGTAGAGGGTACTATCGCTAAGAAACAAGAAGGATTAAATGCTGAATCAGAGAGGGTATTAAAACTTCTATTAAGTGAATTACCCTTGAAACAAGCAGTGAATTTAGCGATGAAAATTACTGGGGAAAAGAAGAATTCGCTTTATCAAAGTGCACTAAATTTGGTACAGTGAGCATAGAGTTGGCTAGACAACCGCTGTTTTTCGAAAGAGAGATAGAGGAAAGTCCGGGCTCCATAGGGCAAAGTGCCAGGTAATTCCTGGGAAGCGTGAGCTTACGGAAAGTGCAACAGAAAATAAACCGCCTTATTTATAAGGTAAGGGTGAAATGGTGCGGTAAGAGCGCACCGCGTGATTGGCAACAGTTACGGCATGGTAAACCCCGCTTGGAGCAAGGCCAAATAGAGGTCCCCGTGATTTTCGGATCACAAAACGCTGCCCGCGTTAGGATCTGGGTAGGTCGCTAGAACTGTGTGGTGACACACAGGTGAGATGAATGGTTGTCCACGACAGAACCCGGCTTATCGGCTAACTCTTTTTTTAATCTCGAGATTTTCTCGCAATCATCCAATGTGGAATGAATATCAAAATGCTCACCAAGAGCACGATGAGTGAAGTCACCAAACCTTGAAATCCCGTTCGTTGTTCACCTTTTAAAGCGATAGCATAAGCTGCTTCACGCATTTTTGTAGTTTCAATATTATTGGGACTAGCACAATTCGCTTTTTTATTAATCGCTGCATTCGTGCAAAAATTTTCATTGGATTGATATCGTTGGTATTCCCATGAGCTCAATGTAAATGAGGGATTTACAATTTGAATAACGTCGTAAATGCCTCTGCCGAGTGTGACTGAAAAACAAATAATAACGACAAAACATACTGCCAATGCATAGATTTCTAAAATAGATTTTTTCATCGCTCCCGTAAGCTCCCTCAAGTCCAGTATTGATCCCAGCGCATGAAGATAGTCAAGTTCGTGAATTTATCAAATGTATCAATTTCACAAAGATTAACGTCTCTGGATCCCGGCTCTCGTGCCGCAAAAGCACGACACTCGACCGGGATGACAACTCAAAGGTTTGCAAATGTGTGTCATCCCGGCCGAGCGTTGAGCTTTTGCAACGCGAGAGCCGGGATCCAGTGTCTTTCATGCGGTACTCGGTCGGGATGACAAGGGGAGAGTTCTTAGTACCTGTAGCCCGGGTAAGCGTTT
>JAFEDO010000096.1 GCA_018241565.1 Pseudomonadota bacterium | reverse complement strand
TTGGCACCTGAAAAATGGGGATACGCCAGGGGGAGTTTTCGCACTTTGATTATCTTGAGCGGGCAAGATATGATTGCCCCCATTGAACAAGACATACAAATGACGGATTGCATGAACGTACACTCTTTACCCAATTTAATAACGATTTTTCGATTGATATTGGTTCTGCCATTTCTCTTATTTTTATTGAATGGAGACTCAAAAATCGCTTTTTACTTGTTTTTAGCAGCAGGAATTTCTGATGCCGTGGATGGGTGTTTAGCGAGGCAGTTTAAGTGGACCAGTCGTTTAGGAGCTTTTTTAGATCCAATCGCAGATAAGCTACTTTTAATGGGTAGTTTTATTGGATTGGCTTATCTAGATCAAATTCCAATATGGTTAGCCGCAATCGTCATTGCTCGAGATGTGATTATTGTTTTAGGTGCGATTGCCTATGTTCGTGTCGTGAAGCATATTGATTTTGTCCCGAGTCTGATTAGTAAAGTAAATACGGTGTGCCAAGTTTTATTAGTCTTTTTATTCCTTGAACAATATAGCTTTTTCCCTTTACCAACGATGTTATCACAGTTAATGATCTTAACAGTGGTTGTAACAACTCTTTGGAGTTTGGCTGATTACATATGGGTATGGGGTCGGCGTGCTTACGAAAGAGCTTCATGAAAAGTTCTCAGTTACCATTAAATCTGCACGTTGCTGATGATGCGACTTTTGCCAATTTCTTTTTAGGATCGAATGCAGCATTAATTACTGAATTAAAAGCATGTAGTGAAGGGAAGTTATTCCACATGTTTTATATTTGGGGCAAACACAGCGCTGGTTGTTCTCACCTATTGCAAGCTTGTTGTCATGAGGCTTTTGAGTATCATCGCACGGCAACTTATATTTCACTTTTAAATGTACAAACATTATCTCCGGAATTATTGGAAGGACTAGAAAATTTAAATTTAGTTTGCTTAGATGATGTAGATACCATTGCTGGAAATGCATTATGGGAAGAAGCTTTATTTGATCTATATAATCGATGTCGAGAAAAATCTTGTAGCTTGATCATTGCAGGCCAAGTAGCGCCGGCTCAATTAGGATTGAAACTCGCTGATTTACAAACTCGATTGACTTGGGATTTAGTATTTCAAGTACATGAATTAACGGATGAAGAAAAGGGCGAAGCATTGCAAATGCGCGCAAGAAATCGAGGGCTTTCCTTATCTTCAGAAGTTATTCATTATTTACTAACACATTTTTCAAGAGACATGATGGCATTATATGAGTTGCTGGAACGTTTAGATAAAATAACTTTAGTAGAACAACGACGAGTGACTGTGCCGTTGGTGAAAGAAATTTTAAAGAAATAGCACCCTCACTCTAACCCTCCCCCGGAGTACCGAGAGAGGGAACTTTTATTCCCTCCCTCGGTACTCCGGGGGAGGGTTAGGGTGGGGGCGGTAATTTTTTACTTTAACTTCATCGCAATTTCTGCAACTCGTTTCCCCAAAGCTTTACATAAGTTCTTTTCAGACTGACTTACAGGATTTTTATTTTCTAATCCAGAGACATGTGTTGGACCATAAGGTGTGCCGCCAGTTTCTGTTGTCACTAAATCAACTTCTGTATAAGGAATTCCAACCATAATCATGCCATGATGCAATAACGGTAACATCATACTCATTAATGTCGTTTCTTGACCGCCATGTAAACTGGCTGTCGAACTAAATACACCCGCGGGTTTACCAGCCAAATCACCAGACAACCATAACGCACTTGTACCATCTAAAAAATATTTCAAGGCGGCTGCCATATTTCCGAATCGAGTGGGGCTTCCTAAAATTAATCCCGCACAATTTTTTAATTCATCCATCGTTACATAAGGAGCGCCTGAATCAGGAATAGTATCAGCGACAGCTTCACAAGTCGTGGACACGGCTGGCACTGTACGTAAGCAAGCTTCTATTCCTTCCACTTCTTCAACGCCTCGGCAAATGTGCTGGGCCATTTGTGCAGTGGCACCATATCGAGAGTAATAAAGAACGAGAATATAGGGTTTCTGCGGCATAAATAGTTTCCTATAATGGTTTAAATCAAATTTATCATATCGTAATAAGCTCATATTTCCTATGAATACCGGATACATTTGTCATTGATTTAAATCAATTTCAAACTATAGTCTTCATAAAAATAATGAAGGAGTAAAAATGCCAACAGCACAAAAGGTTACTTTTGATTTGTTACGGACACTGGGTGTTACGAATATTGTCGCAAATCCTGGTTCAACAGAAGAAACATTTCTGTCTAATCTCCCCAAAGATTTTAATTTTGTTATGGCATTGCAAGAAGCTAGTGTAGTCGGAATTGCAGATGGTTTGTCTCAAGGATTAAAAAAGCCTGTTATTGTTAATGTTCACACTGTAGTGGGCATGGGTAATGCGATGGGTTGTACAATCACTGCATATTTAAATAAAACGCCATTAATAATAACGGCTGGTCAGCAAGCACGAGAAATGCTTTTAATGGAGCCTTTTTTAACTAATGTGGATTCAACAGAGTTGCCAAAACCTTGGGTAAAATGGAGTCATGAAGTATCTCGTCCAGAAGATTTACCCGGTGCATTTATGCGCGCTTATGCAATGGCGATTCAACCGCCGGCAGGGCCTGTGTTCCTTTCAATTCCGTTAGATTTATGGGGTTATGAAATTGAGGCGTATAATTTTTTCCGATCAGTTTCTACTAAAGTAGGTCCTGATCCTGAAAGATTATCTTTATTTGCTCAGAAAATTAATCAAAGTAAAAATCCAGTGTTGATTTTTGGTTCGGATATTTCTAGAAGTGGTGGATGGCAAGAAGCCATTCAGTTAGCAGAGAAATTAGCAGTACCAGTTTGGAAGCCTCCTTTTTCAGAACATGTATCATTTCCTGAGGATCATGCTTTATATCAAGGGGAGTTACCTTCTGCTAAAGGACCACTGAGTCAAGCCCTTAAGGGACATGATTTGATCCTTATGCTTGGGGCTCCAGTGTTTCGTTATTACCCATGGATCCCTGGAGAATACTTACCAAAAGGAGCCGCATTATTACAGATTACAGATAGTCCAGATGAAGCAGCGAAAGCTCCTGTAGGCGAAGCTTTGGTGAGTGATAGTGCGCTTGCAATCAATGCACTATTAAAAGAAGTAAAAAGTCGTTCCACTAAAATAAACTTTAAAACAAATGTGAAAGCTGATCGAAATCAGATTGCAGTAAAACCAGTGTATCCTTTAACAGCAAAACAAGTATTTGATGTGATATCACCATTAACACCTTCTGAATATGTTCTCGTGCAAGAATCTCCTTCTAATGCGCATGATCTTGAAGAGTCAGGTATTGGTACGATTAATCAACCAAATTCTTATTATACGATGAGTTCTGGTGGATTAGGTTGGGATATGCCTGCAGCAGTAGGTTTAGCATTAGCAGAAAAAGAATCAAAGCGTAATAGACCTGTTATTTTGGTTATTGGTGATGGTTCATTTCAATATTCAGTGCAGTCTTTATGGACAGCAGTACAACAAAATATTCATTTGGTTGTATTAGCATTAAGAAATGAGGAATACGGTATTTTAAAAGCTTTTGCATTATTAGAAAAAACACCGAATGTTCCCGGATTAGATTTACCCGGATTAGATTTGGTTTCATTAGCTAAAGGCTATGGTGCAAATGCGCACTATGCAGACACTATTGAAACCATTCAAGATTCTTATAAAAAGGCTTTGTCGTCTCCTGGAGTGACTGTCATAGAAATTCCTATTGATAAAAAAATTCCTAAACTATTAGGCTTTATTGAAAAGAAATAATTCTTTAAAAAATAAGAAAGAATTTCAAGTGAGAATTTGGTTTAAAGATTTTAATGTGCAAGAGCTGGCTATTGAACTAAATACCTCTATGGGTTTACCGGCCAAATCACTTTTTCTTATGTAATTAAGTTGTAAGGGTTAAATGGTTGTTCAAGAGAATTTCCAACAGTGGTTGTACTTTCCCATGTTCGGCCACTGACATCTGTAATTATGACGTGATATTCACCGGCTGCGAGTTGAATCGGTGTTGGTGGTGTTAAATGAAGCGTGACTAAGCAACCGAGAGGAAGTACGAAAGCATATCCATTGGAAAGTGCTTTCACGGGATATCTGTTATGTATCACGATGTGATTAGCGGACAGTTGTCCTAATTCTTTTTCACCGTAGTTGAGTACAATATTTCCTGCAGAATTTTTGAGAGTAATGTGAATGATGAAAGCGCCGTATGTATCTGGGCCTTCATTACGATATAAAGTGAGTGCCATGTCTCCGTTAGATTGTAATTTTGTATGAGATTTAATATTCATGGAAGTGGCTGGGTTATGAAATGGTCCATAGACGCCACCCACAAAATGTTGATTCGTGTAAAGTACAAAAACTAAAGCAAGAATACTCAAGACGATCGCATACCGTTTAGCTTCTTTATAATCTCGAATGAAAGATAATTCTGGCGATACGAATATTCCCCATATGCGATGTTCTACCAAATGTGAAAAACGCTTAAAAATAAGTGCATCAATAGAATAAGGACCACTCCCCGCGAGGAATAGGCAAAGCCCGATGCCAATACCGAATGAAGCAACCGTCCACTCATCTAAGCATGTTGTGCCTAACCATCCAGCAACGAGCATTAACCCAGTAAAAAGTCCTGCTGAAAGTAATCCTAAAAATCGAGTGCCTAACCCCAAAAATAATAAAATTCCTGTGGTGGCTTCCATGATAGTGAAGCACCATAAAAATGTGAGTAATACATCGGGGTTGAGGACGACATAATTTAAAATAGGTTTTATCCACGCTGTGTGAGGAATGAAATGATTGAGTTTGAGTCCTTCATAGAGTGGAGAAGAAGGATCTAATGCTTCTGGTTTTAGCACTAATCGACGCCATGCTGCGGCAAATAAAATCCAAGCACAAGTCCATCGAAGCGGCATTAAAAATAAACCCGCGATTCTTGGTTTTACTTTTGCAGTATCATGCAGAGAGAATGGCATGGTTATTTCCATCATGGTTATTTTGAAGTGCCTGAATCATAACTGAATAATGCTGTTATTCCTATCGTTGAAAGAATACAATAGTTCGAGCGCATTTCTTAAAAGTACTCAAACCCGTTAGAATGCCTCAACAAAAATAAGGAAAGCATATGTCGATTTGGTTTAAGCATTATGACTTAGATGATGTGAAGAAAATAACTGAAAAAAATATGCTGCATCATATCGGTATAGAGTTTATCGAAATCGGTAACGATTTTATCAAAGCAAAAATGCCTGTGGATCATCGAACGATGCAACCTTATGGCTTATTACATGGGGGCGCTTCCTGTGTATTAGCAGAAAGTTTAGGAAGCATTGCATCGAATCTTTGTCTTGATAGAGATAAAAAATATGGTGTTGGTATTGAAATTAATGCCAACCATATTAAGAGTATCACCAAAGGAAATGTCATCGG
>JAFEDO010000095.1 GCA_018241565.1 Pseudomonadota bacterium | reverse complement strand
ACATTTATTATTTCACTAGACACTACATGTTGAGGAAATTCATTCTCCAATTTTTTTATTTCTTCATATCAAATATTTACTTTTTTGCAGCCTATGTTTTTAGATTAAAAATGCGGAAGTCAGGAGAACACTCTCAAACACTAAATCCCAAATAGAGTGCCCGAGTCTTTGACCTCTTTGCTCAAATTTGGTTTCAATTGACCGAACTTCTGAAGGCGCGTATTGATGTGACCCATACGCATTTTTAAAAGCGGTATGCGCACTAAAAACTTCCATCATTTGTTCTGCGTAATTTTGCCAATCAGTCGCACAATGACAATGACCACCATGGGCTAATTTCTTCGATAACAAATCGACAAAATCTTTTTGAATTAATCGTCGTTTATGATGTCGTAACTTAGGCCAAGGATCTGGAAATAAAATATAAACTTTTGACAAACTGTGATCGGGAATGCAATGTTGTAATACGTCTACAGCATCTGCACAAAACACTTTGAGATTTTTGATTTGCGCTTTATCCGTTGCTACTAATAATGAACCTATCCCTGAACGATACACTTCAATCCCAATATAATTTTTATCAGGATTCGCAATTGCCATATTTAATAAGTGCACGCCATTACCAAACCCTATTTCTAAAACGATGGGCGCTGGATTTTCAAAAACGGTGTTTAAATCTATAGGAGATTCTGCACAATCCAAACCATATTGTGGCCAAAGCTCCGTGAGTGCACGGCTCTGAGAAAGACTTTGTCTGCCTCCTCGACGCACAAAGCTTTTAATTTTTCTTAATGGAAATTCCATGTTTTGAAACCTTTTATTATTGTCATCCTGAGCGTCAGCGAAGGATCTCGTGATACCGCTGAGATCCTTCGCTGACGCTCAGGATGACACTATTCACACTCAGGGAAGAATAGTAGCCTTCTTCTTTTTGATTTTGTAAACTTCCACACTCGCGGGTGTAGTTCAATGGTAGAACTTCAGCTTCCCAAGCTGATAGCGTGGGTTCGATTCCCATCACCCGCTTATACTCATCCCAGCTGAGCTTTAGATTTCTGAATCGCCACTAAGCGGTAAAACCAAGCGCCCAATAAAATCGTCACTAACACGGCTAGCAATGCTGCTTGTGTCGACCAATGGCTCGGTGCCAAACTCAAAATATCTGGATTGCGCGCAAATGCAAATGGCACGGCTAATATCACATCCATTAACGCAGCACCGGCAACTAGACCACAAGCTAACAAGATACCTCTGTGTTTTTGATAAACCGATTCGCCTTCTAGTTTTTGAGGTAGTCGACGTTGACTGATAAAAGCCATCGCACCACCAATACAGAGTGGAATAGAAGAAGCCAATGGTAAATAAATTCCTATGGCTACACCTAAAATCGATATCGCAAAATGATCTTTACGTCTTAAAATTTTATTAATACCAATAAAAATTAAAATAATGAATGCACCAATGCCAACCATCAACCAAGGCAAATTTTGTTGGAATACTGTTTGAGTAATCGCTGCCATCAATGCAGCAGGTGGTGCTGCTAATGTTTGCGCAGGATCCATGCCAGGTCTTGGAAAAACACCTGCAATGCCATACACATCAAATAATATTTGCATGATAGGAGGAATCACTAAAGCAGAAATAATAACTCCTAAAAGCAACATTAATTGTTGTTTCCAAGGAGTTGCACCCAGAATTTGCCCTACTTTTAAATCTTGCATATTGTCATTCGCAATCGCAGCAGCGCCTGTAATCACTGATCCAATAATAATAGTAATGGCTTCTGCAGCTAATACTTGCTCATGTGTTAATACACCGCTTAAATGTTTCAATAAAGAAAATAAAACAAGTGCTGCCATTAACATACCTGCAATGATGATCGCTGAACCTGGCGTTGCTGAAACTCCTACCATGCCTGAAAAATATCCTGTAATTGCAGAAAAAATAAATCCAATAAATAAAATATACAATAAGCTACCGATGATCACAGTGCCATTCCATCCCGCCGATAGATTTAAACTAGAAATAGGAAAATATGTATAAAAGAAATATCCCAATGCCAGTGCTAATACAATAATCAAACTAAATACATAATGAATGGGTAAATCACGATCTGTTCTAGGCAATTGATAAAAATGATTTCTAGAAATTTTCATGGCTTGAAAAGAAGTTTTTAAACTCAAATAAAAAGGTTTCAATAATGATAAGAAAGTTGCAATACCTGCAATTAGCATCGCACCAATTCCAATGTATCGAATTTTTTGGCTCCATAAAGTCATGACAAGATCGGTACTTGACGAAGTCGTATTAAGCACTGGATAAAAAGCACTAACAGCAGGCACTGCGATCAACCATCCTAAAATGCTACCAATAAAAATGCTCAATCCCAAACGAAACCCAATTAAATAACCCGCACCTATCATTGCTGGAGAAAATCCTACACCATAACCAAATAAAAACTTTTCATTGGAAAACCATACTTGCCAACTATTCGCTATTAACTTAAACCCCGTCTGCATTAACTCTATCAATGCAGCAATACTTCCCCCTAAAAAAATTTCTTTTAATCCCAATAATTTCGTACTCGAGATTTTTAAAACTTCGGCTATCGCTCGCCCTTCTGGAAATAACAATGTTTTTTCATGTACAAGCACACGACGTAAAGGAATGCAAAAGAGGACGCCTAAGACTCCCCCGGCTAAAGCAATAAAAAAATTGGTGAAATAATCAAAGTGATGCCAATACCCAATGATGATCAAAGCGGGAATGGTATACACGATCCCACCAGCGACTGCTTCACCTGCAGAAGCCGCTGTTTGAACTAAATTATTTTCTAATATATTCGCATTTTTAAAAAATCTTAAAATACCCATGGAAATAACCGCAGCAGGAATAGAAGCTGAGGTCAAAATACCAATCTTTAAGGCTAAATAGGAATTCGCTATGGCGAGTACCGCAGACAAAATCACCGATAAAACAATAACTTTGATACTCATTTCTACAAGGTTTTGTTCGGCTGAAATAAATGGGGTCGTTTCATGATTCATGTTTAGTATTACTCAATTCTTATTTATAATTGCCAGAGTTTTTCCCCCACCCTAACCCTCCCCCTTTGTCCGGGGGAGGGAATTTATTTTTTCTCTCTCCCAGAACACAGAGGGAAGAGGGAATTTATTTTTTCCCTCCCAGAACACAGAGGGAAGAGAGAATTTATTTTTTCTTCCACAATAGTTCAGGGTAAGAGAATTTTATTTTTCCCTCCCCCGGTACTCCGAGGGAGGGTTAGGGTGGGGGTCAACAATCCGTGAATTATATAGGAATTTCATCATGCTCAAAGCAATAAAACTCATTACAAAATCATTGATCCTTTTTATCCTCATTCTCTGTATCGGTGGTGTTTTATTTGTCAATCTTGTCAATCCCAATCGCTTTAAAACTGTCATTACACAAGAAATTTCTAAAGCCATAGATAAAGAAGTCATTATTGATGGGAATATTCATTGGACTTTCTATCCTTGGTTAGGCTTAGAACTTGATCAGGTTAAAGTAAAAAATCCTACTGGATTTTCTGAACCTTTCTTAGCGACAGCACAAAAACTCCAACTAAATCTAGCCACGTTACCCTTATTGAAAGGACAAATTCATATTGGACGTATCAAAATCCAAAAACTCAACGCAGATTTAGTCACAGAAGCTAATGGTCACAATAATTGGCAAACAACAAAAACGAAAAAATCCACATCAAACTCAAATTCAAATATCAATGTTGAAAAACTGCATGTCTCATCAGTTTCTATTGTTGATGGTCACATTCATTGGAAAAATGTTCCAGCAAAACAAGATATCACGATTGATTCTCTCAATTTTACTGGACAGTATTTTGCTTTTAACAAAGAGTTTCCCATTACTGCACATTTTTCTATTGCAGAGCCTCAGTTTTCTGCGAATGTCTTCTTAAAAATAAAAATGTTATTACCTGAATTTGTTGATGCAAAACAAATGATAGAACAAATGCAGGCAGATGGAAGCTTAGAGTTGAACCAAGTCAAAGTAAATCATCTACACATCAACCAAATACAAAGCACATTGAGCATCCGAAAAGGATCTATTCGCTTATCTCCTATGCAAGCAGAAATGTATCATGGCACTGCAAGTGGTTTAGCACAATTTACCATGAATACTTCTCCATCCAATTTTCTGATTCAACAATCTCTTAAACAATTAAATCTTGGATCTTTATTACAAGATACTCAAAAAGAACGAAGCATGGAGGGTACGCTTGATCTGGATACAAAACTTTCTGGCTCAGGCAATAACTTGAATGGTCAAATGAATTTTACGATTCGAAATGGTGTTTTAAAAAATGTGAGTATCCCACAAGTGATTGGACTTGTTACGGCGCTTATTCACCAAAAAATGCCTGTTAAAAATTCTAAAGATACGCCGTTTACAAGTTTTACTGGCACAATGAATATTGATAATAATGTCATGCACAGCGATAATTTAGTTTTAAATTCACCCTCTTTTAAAATTACTGGCGTTGGCACGACCAATTTAAATACCAAAGAAATTCATTATGATTTAAAAGTCACTCTGTTAGATAGCGATCTAGGTAAATCTATTGTAAAACTGCAACAAGCATTGGGCGGAGGGATCCCTGTCCTAGTCCGTGGTACTTATGATCACTACACTGTACAACCTAACTATGCAGCAGTTACCGCCGTGACTGCCGCACTCTTGTTAGAAGAAACTGGCGGGCAAATTGTACCTGCTGTAAAAAATGTTGGTGACGCGGTAGGGAAAGGTGTGAGAGATGTTGGGAAGGTGATTAAAGGGATTTTTCATTAAACACAACCGTGAGATCCTTCACTGCGTTCAGGATGACAACTTCACTGTGTCATCCTGAATACAGTGAAAAATCTCACAGTCAGCAATATTTTTCAGATAACTTGGGTATCTATCATGCTAAATCCTAAAAACTTTCAAACAGCCATTCTCAAGTGGTTTGATAAACAAGGTAGAAAAGATTTACCTTGGCAAAAGAATCGAACGGCTTATCATGTTTGGTTATCTGAAATCATGTTGCAACAAACTCAAGTAACCACTGTTATTGCTTACTTTGAAAGATTCATTAAAAAATTTCCAACTATCCAATCACTGGCTTTAGCGGATATCAACGAAGTTTTACATTTGTGGACTGGACTGGGTTATTACGCAAGAGCAAGAAACTTACATAAAACCGCGCAAATGGTCGTTGAAAAATATCAAGGAAAATTTCCAAAAGATATTTTATTATTGCAAGAATTACCTGGTATTGGACGCTCTACTGCCGGCGCGATACTCGCGCAAGCGTATCAATTACCAGAACCTATATTAGATGGTAATGTAAAAAGAGTATTAACGCGCTTTCACGCTATTCGTGAAGATGTCACAAAAGCACCGACATTAAAAAAATTATGGGATATTGCTATTGAATATACGCCTCAAATACGAGTGACTGATTACACACAAGCGATAATGGATTTGGGCGCACTCATATGTACTCGTACAAAGCCACAATGTTCACAATGCCCTCTTCACACTCATTGCCAGGCATATGCACTCAATCAGCAAACTGAGTATCCTAAAAAAAATATTCGAAAATTAAAACCCATTCGACAAACTCAGTTTCTTTTAATTCGAAACACAAAAAAAGAATTCTTGTTAGAACAAAAACCCCCTTCCGGAATTTGGGGAGGACTCTGGATATTTCCTGAATGTCCTGATGACAAAAACATCTCTGATTGGTGTAAAACACAGTACGGATTTACACTCAAAAAAATTAAAAAGCAAAATCCATTTCGACACACTTTCACACATTTTCACTTAGACATCACGCCTGTCTTAGCTGAAATCGACTCTCCTTCTAGAAAAATCATGGATTCATCGCCAGTCATTTGGTATAAGCAAGCAAATAATCAAGCACTAGGGCTCGCAGCGCCTGTCAAAAAGTTATTAGAGGAGTTTGCTGAATGACACGAATGATACATTGTTTGAAACTCAATAAACCTGCCGAAGGCTTTGAAGATGCACCCTACCCCGGTGAAATAGGCAAAAGAATTTATGAGAATATCTCTTGTGAAGCCTGGGAACTCTGGCTACAACACCAAACTATGCTGATAAACGAATATCGCCTCAGCATGCTAGATCCGAAGGCAAGGCAGTTCCTAGCTACTGAAATGGAAAAGTTTTTATTCGGTGAAGGGAGTGAAAAACCAGAAGGATACGTAGAACCAACCAAGTAAAACTTGACTCTCACCCCCTCCCCCGCTTTAATAGCGCCCTCTCCAAAAATGGCCAGATAGCTCAGTCGGTAGAGCAGAGGATTGAAAATCCTCGTGTCGGCGGTTCGATTCCGTCTCTGGCCACCATAGTAGACCAGCAATATATTTCAAATCCTTT
>JAFEDO010000094.1 GCA_018241565.1 Pseudomonadota bacterium | reverse complement strand
TATTATTTATAATCATTCTACGCGACCTAGTATCTTTCGAGGGCAAGTGACTTGGCATTATCGTCCCTTAGATCATCGATTAATGGCTGAAGCAGCAACTCATTTACTGGGTGAACATGATTTCACTTCATTTCGTGCAATGAGTTGTCAATCTAAAACGCCATTACGAACGATACATCAATTCACTGTTCAACGACGTGAAGATTTAATTATTCTCGATGTGACTGCAAATGCTTTTTTGCATCACATGATGCGTAATATGGCCGGCGTCTTAATGACAATTGGTGCATATCAAAAACCTGTGGAATGGGTGAATGAAGTATTAGCAGCAAAAGATCGTTCACTGGGTAGTATCACAGCACCACCTTATGGATTATATTTAGTGAAAGTCAGTTATCCAGAACGTTTTGGTATTGTTGAACCTATTTTGGGTCCCTTATTTTTAAATGGGTTGTAAAGTTTCGTGAGTACTCAAATTAAAATCTGTGGAATGACTCGAGAAGATGACGCACTTTCAGCCGCATATTTGGGTGTGAATGCGATTGGATTAATTTTCTATGATAAAAGTCCACGTAATGTCGATGTGCAAGACGCTAAAGTGATTGCCAAAAGAATGCCGCCGTTTGTTGATGTCATTGGTGTTTTTGTGAATCCCACAAAAGAATATGTTCAAGAAATTTTATCTCAAGTTGATTTGACAGGATTGCAATTTCACGGAGAAGAACCGAGAGAGTTTTGTGAAAGTTTTAAATTACCTTACATTAAAACTTTACGGATGAAGGAAAACACAGACATACATGCGTACATCAAAGAATATTCAAGTATGAGCGCCTTGCTCTTAGATACTTATCAAGAAGATCAATATGGAGGCACAGGAAAAACATTTTCCTGGGATTTGATTCCGAAAGATTTAGAAAAGCGTCTTATATTGGCAGGTGGTTTAACCGTTAGTAATGTGAAAGAAGCGATTCAGAAAGTAAAACCTTATGCAGTGGATGTATTGAGTGGTGTTGAAAGTTCAAAAGGTATTAAAGATCAGATGAAGATGAAATTTTTTGTAGATGAGGTGTTGCGTGCATAATAAAAATAAAATGCCAGACGAACAGGGGCATTTTGGAATTTATGGGGGTTGTTTTGTTCCCGAAACTTTAATGCATCCCATAGAAGAGTTAACAAAAGCTTATCATCGTTATGCCAATGATCCTGGGTTTTTAGCAGAATTAGAACACGATTTAAAATATTTCGTCGGTCGTCCATCACCGCTTTATTATGCTAAACGTTGGAGTGAACAATTAGGTGGTGCGCGCATTTATTTAAAAAGAGAAGATTTAAATCATACGGGTGCACATAAAATTAATAATGCATTGAGCCAAGCATTATTAGCAAAGCGCATGGGTAAAACGCGAATAATCGCAGAAACTGGCGCAGGGCAACATGGCGTTGCGACGGCTACTGTGGCTGCACGTTTTGGTATGGAATGTATTGTTTATATGGGCGTTGAAGATATGCGACGTCAAGCCATTAATGTATACCGCATGAAATTATTAGGTGCTACGGTTGTGCCAGTAGAGTCAGGATCTAAAACTTTAAAAGATGCATTGAATGAAGCTCTACGGGATTGGGTGACTAATGTAGATAATACTTTTTATATTATTGGTACAGTTGCAGGTCCTCACCCTTATCCTATGATGGTACGAGATTTTCAAGCGGTGATTGGTCGAGAAGCTAAACAACAAATTTTGAGAGAAGAAGGTCGATTGCCTGATGCATTAATTGCCGCAGTCGGTGGTGGTTCTAATGCGATAGGATTGTTTTATGATTTTATTCCGGATGAATCAGTCAAAATGTTTGGTGTAGAGGCCGGTGGAGAAGGAATACAAACAAAGCATCATGCGGCTTCAATCACTAAAGGTCAGCCGGGTGTATTACATGGTAGTCGCAGCTACTTATTGATGGATGATAGTGGGCAAGTGATGCAAACACATTCTGTTTCTGCAGGTTTAGATTATCCCGGTGTTGGGCCCGAGCATGCGTGGTTGAAAGATACGGGACGAGCAGAGTATGTCGTGATTGATGATCAAGAAGCGCTGCAGTCTTTTCGAGAATTAACAAAAACAGAAGGGATTATGCCTGCGCTAGAATCAAGTCACGCGTTGGCTTATGCAAAAAAATTAGCACCGAAAATGTCGTCTGATCAAATTATTATTGTGAATTTGTCAGGCCGAGGTGATAAAGACATTCATACGGTTGCAGAGATAGATGGGATCAAAATTTAAGATTTCCTCTTCGGTACATTGAAGAAGGGAATAAATATTTCCCTCCCCCGGACGAAGGGGGAGGGTTAGGGTGGGGGCTCTATGAATCGAACTAAAAAACTCTGGGAAAAATTGCAGCAACAAAATCGAAAAGCATTGATTCCCTATTTCACGGTAGGCTATCCAAGTCTTCATCTTGCACTCCCTATCATGCATGGCTTAGTCGATGCCGGTGCAGATATTATTGAAGTCGGAGCCCCATTTTCAGAACCTATGGCAGAAGGCCCCATCATCCAAGCCGCGATGGAATCTGCTATTCATCAAGGCGTTACTTTACGACAAACTTTAGCTGTGGTGACAGAATTTCGAAAAGCCAATCAAGAAACGCCAGTCGTCGTGATGGGATATTTAAACCCAATTGAATATATGGGATATGAAGCATTTGCCAAAGCTGCTCATGCATCACAAATTGATGCGGTAATCATCGTTGATTTACCTGTAGAAGAGAGTGAGGGATTGCGAAAAGCACTTGCTCAATTTGATATTGCTATCATCTTCTTAGTGTCCCCAACAACAACGGTTAAACGCATGCAGTTAATTGCTGAATATGGGCAAGGGTTCTTATATTATGTCTCATTAAAAGGGGTGACGGGGTCATCTCAATTAAATACCCAAATCGTGGAAGAGGGTATAGAAAAATTACGTAAAATCACGCAGTTACCGATAGTCGTGGGATTTGGGATTAAAACGGCGGAAGCAGCACAGGAAGTGGCAGAATTTGCTGATGGCGTTGTTATAGGCAGTGCATTAGTCTCTGATCTTCAAGCTGTAAGTCAAGATGTAAAGGAGTTACCTTCTTCAGCATTAAACCGAATACGGGAAATTCGAAAAGTAATGGGATAGGTTTTGCCTAGAATGGAAAGAACCTGTAGCCTTGATGCGGTTTTTGCATCAAGGTTTTGAAACGCCGAAAAACCTTGATGCAAAAACCGCATCAAGGCTACGCCTTTCAACACACATCTCTTAAGTTTTCCTTAAGAAAACTACTTTATAATTTCTCACGACATTAAAAATGAGATTTATACTGCCTATATGCAGGGTTTAAGACTAGGAGATAGATTGAATGAGGTCAGGAACAGATATCAAAGGAAATCTACAAGCAGAGAGCTATGGAAGTCGAGGAAATCTATCTTTATCAGATAGTGGCGTTTCACCAACAGCATATATCAACGAAAATCTACGGGATGAGTTTTCACCAGATAGTTGCCTTTCAATGTTGCAAGACTTGCTGGGTTACAATGTCACAATATATCCAAAAGGTACTTCCTATTTTAGAGGAAAAGAATTATCTCGATCAACTTCAAATAAAACAGGTAAAAAATTTGTATTGACGCCAGAAATCATGTCAGGCATTAAAAATGACTTATGGCAATTCTGCATGGGGCGACAAGGAGCCCGTCGCACAGAAGATTATGATAAAGCTCTCGATCTTGCACGATTACTTCATATTAAATCATTTATGGCTGATGAAATTTTTCAAAGAATTAAAATAGAAATCGATGTGGCTTTAAAACGAAAAGCAGCGATCCATTTAAATAAAGCTTTTCAAAATGCGGTAAAAATCATTCGTTTGTATGATATTGTTCAAAACATTCTAGCCGGCCAAACGATCAATATTCGTCAAGATATTTATGGGGAAGAATTTATTCTTAACGTGGATAGAGAAAAGTTTCTTCGAGGCAATGATATTTTAAACCCAAACATAAGCTTATCTAAAAATGATTTGAAATCTTATTTAGCAATTGCTTATATAAAAGATCGTTTGAAAAAAATTAATGGTTTGGATAATAAAAGTGTAGATTGCGAGTCTATCCAATGGCTAAATACCATCACATTAGGTTTGTTATCTGAAGATTCAATAAAAGTAGAGATTGAAAAAGAAACTTTTAAAGTTTCAGTTAAGGAAATTCTTAAAGATCAGGATTTCATGCTTAATGATAAGGCGTTAGCATTTGAAAATGATTCTAAAAAAGAACTAAGACAATTTTATTGGATTTTACTTTGGAAGAAAGGAGAGAAAGAAGCGCAGGAAAAGAAAAAAGATCAGGCAGGGGAACAAAGAAAAAAAATAAAAAAGAGACGGCTCTCGATTATTTCAATGGGGCAATTAATTTTTGGTTGTCAGCGGCAGATAAGAGAACTGATCATGCCAGATCGCTACTGTTGACATTAAAAATATTAGGTTTAGAAACAGGAAAAATTACTGAAATTGAAGATCGCATTAAAAAGATTGAGCTTGAAAAAAATCCAAATTCTGAAGACGATGTAAAAATTTTTAATGGATGGTTAGATTCAGAAGATTTTTCAAAGCAAGACTGTGTTCAATCTTTGTTTGACAAATTATTTGAATTGAAAGATAAAATTTTACCTGGGGATTTTGAACAAATATCAAATAATTTTTTTGAGCGTTACATTGATTCGCTTTTAAATGCGAGAGAACTAAAAAAAGTTTTGGAGATTTTATTATTAGGCTATTCATATCAAGAAAACGGAAAAGAAAAAAAACTTCCTATAAGCTTTACTGTTAAATTTAAATTTAAGGATAAAATTGAAAAAACAATTAATTCTTCTGACAAAGATAGTCAAATTTTATTCGGAAAATTACTTATACAGTTAAAACAAAATACGGCTGCTTATCAGCAATTTGAATCAGCTCTAAATACACTGCTAGAACAAAACCTATTTAGTAGCGCTATTGAGATTATTCAATTGATGCGAACGATAGCTGATATCCCTCAAAAAACGTTACCTCGATTAGAAGCGCGAATCTGTTCTTGCTATTTAAATTTTATTCAAAAACAAATCATGTTGGGAAGATTCAAGAAATCAGATTCAGATAATTGGATGAATGAAATATACCGATTGGTAGCTTTGAATACATTAGAATTGCACGGAGTTTATTTGCGAGTTGGGATTTCATATGCTGATGTTATCTCTAAGGCGCAGCAATTATTCAGAGATCTTTCGTTAATAAATCCCTTGCGAGCAGCTTTTTTAGAGTCTGAAAGTACCGCAATGCCTAAAGAAAAGTTTCGTATCTATCAAAGCTATTTTAATCGAATTTCATCAAAGCCTGACATTAACAAGATCGACTTTGAACATATGACAGAGTTGTTGAAAATAATTGAAAAAATTGAGATGCCTAAAAAGCCATCTGAAGCAATGAGCATGTCTGAAAAAATAAATAAAATGAAAGGTGGATTAATTACAGCTTATTTAAAGTATTTGCTAAATAATTCCGACTGCAATATCAATCCATTATTAAAAATTTATAGAACTGCTCAGGTCAAGTTAGGACAATATTCATTTGTATTAACAAAAAATTTAATAGAGCCAATATTAAAAGAATATACACTATTTTTGCTAATGAATTTGCCTGTTGATGAGTTTTTAAAAATAATGGAATCAAGGAAAATAATCTTCAAATACTTTAATGAATTTTCAAAAAAAACAAATATATTTCAACATGATTTTGGTCAAGATCATGAATGGGAAAGCCTCATCAGTTTATTAGATAAAAATATGCAAGGGTATCCTAATCTCAGAGGCTATTTTCTGTTGTTAATTCACTCTTGCAAAGTAAATCCGCTTTCTGAAGACACGAAAAAGTATTGTAATAACGTACTTGAATGTTTGATTCAACAGCCAAATGAGCGTATCGAATTTCTGATTAGAGGTCACGCTAGTGACATCAAAGAATTTAAAACTATATGGGAAAAGTATCTTAATAAAAAAAACACCGTCAATCGTCCGCAATTGAATTTTTCTCGTGAAGATGAAGAAAATTTAATGACAGAAGTCAGAAGCTTAAAAGAAGCTAATAATATTTCAGCCTTAACTCAAATCTATTGGAGTAAGAAAAAACCATTATCTCCGGAAAATAAATTACAATTAGGTTTATATCTCGTAGATGCTTACTGTGAATGGTTATTTGAACCAAAAAAACCAAAATCTGGCTTTGCTTTTTTTAAACGAGATATTTCTCCATTTCAAGAAGCTAAGAAAATTTGTGATGATTTGATTAGCGCTGGTGAAAGCGAAGTTTATTTGAAATTATCTGAGTTATATCGCAAAGCTTATCTAGCTACAAATAATGAGGTGTTTCATCAAAATCGTTTTGCAAACGAAAAGCTATATTATGAGTTTCTTGATTCACAAGGTGTAGCAGATGCAAAATGGCATTTGAGCAAACTGACTTTGCTATTTGTACAAAGAGATTCTGCTACAGAGACCACAAGAAAAACAGCATTGACTCACATGAAGGTTTATCTAGAAGCTGAATCGAAGCGATTAGAGGAACAATTCAAAGCTGTGACGGATTCTTCTAACCACATTTCTAAATTTAAATCAGCAAAAGAACTTTGGCTAGATAAATTAGCAGACTATAAAGAACAGTGTGAGGTTTTCCTTCCTGACTCAGAGCAATCAAGTAATTATGAAATAACGATACCAGATTGTTTGCAATCCCAGGCGCTTAAATCTGATGCTGCTAACCCATCTTCACCAGGTGCGTCGAAACAATAACTTCGTTATAATCGCCGGTCCTTCGATAGCTAAAAAGGTTTAAAACATGAGTTGGTTAGGTAAATTACTTCCTTCCCGTATCCGCACTAATGTCGCCGGCAAAAAAGGGGTTCCAGAAGGGCTTTGGACTAAGTGCCTAGGCTGCTCAGCGGTACTTTACCGTACGGAGCTAGAAAAAAGCTTAGAGGTCTGCCCTAAGTGCGCTCACCACCACCGTATAGGGGCTCGAGAGCGCTTATTACACTTCTTTGACGTAGGTTCTACGCATGAAATTGCGACAGAAATTGAAGCGGTTGATCGTTTAAAATTCAAAGATTCTAAGAAATATAAGGATCGTTTAGCTGCGGCTCAGAGTAAAACCGGTGAAAAAGAAGCATTAATCGTCATGCGAGGCTCCATAGAGCAGTTACCCCTAGTTGCCGCAGCGTTTGAATTTGATTTTATGGGTGGTTCCATGGGGGCCGCGGTAGGGGAGCGCTTTGTGCAAGGGGTCAATGAAAGTTTGACTCAGCGAGTCCCATTCATTTGTTTTTCTTCTAGCGGCGGTGCTCGCATGCAAGAAGGATTATTTTCACTGATGCAAATGGCAAAAACGAGTGCGGCTCTCGCAAAATTAGGTGAAAGCGGTTTACCTTTTATTTCTGTCTTAACCGATCCAACGATGGGTGGTGTCTCAGCCAGTCTTGCAATGTTGGGTGACATCATTGTTGCAGAACCCAATGCGTTGATTGGTTTTGCAGGTCCCCGTGTCATTGAACAAACGGTGAGAGAATCCTTACCCGAAGGATTTCAACGTAGTGAGTTTCTGTTAGAGCACGGTCATATCGATGTCATCATTGATAGACGAGAAATGAAAGCACGACTCGCGAAATTGTTAAGAATGATGGTGTAACCTTGATGCAAAAAATGCATCAAGACTGAGCATTCTCAACTTCTTCCTCAAACGGCAATATCACTTCCCAGCCTGGTAGCCAATGTACCCAAACTGGTTCACCCAACGTATATTGCAAGCTATCATCATCTTCATCAAAAAACTCTGTCGATGACAATAATTGATTTGACTTCAATCGTACAATCAAATCCACTGTGCTGCCTTGATAAATCGCTTCTTCAACGACGCCAGGAAACATATCTTGAGTTTCAGCAGCCGTGACTTCAGATTGATCCCACACTCGCAAGTCTTCCGGGCGAACTAGAATATGTACTTTATCATTCGTTTTAAATCCTTTCGTATTATTCAATGTGCGTTGTACGCCATCGATTTGTATAGTCATCGCATTCTCTGTGGTAGCAACGACTTCTGAATCAAAGATATTTACTTCACCAATGAATTTTGCGACGGTTAAGTTTTTTGGTTCTTCGTAAACTTCACGGGGTGTTCCTACTTGCTGAATTTCACCTTCATAAAGAACGACCACGCGATCTGAAATCGATAACGCTTCCTTCTGATCATGCGTCACAAAAATAAAAGTAATCCCTAGCGATCGCTGCAATTGTTTTAATTCGATTTGCATCGATTTTCTGAGTTTGTAATCAAGCGAGCTTAAAGGTTCATCGAGTAGTAACACAAGCGGTTGATTGACGACCGCTCGCGCAATAGCGATGCGTTGTTGTTGTCCGCCACTCAATTCTTCAGGTTTACGATGCGCATAATCTTGAAGCTTTACCATTTTTAAAGAATCAGTGACGCGAGTTTTAATTTCAGACTCGGCATATCCATGACATCGCAACCCAAAGGCTACATTGTCATAGACAGTCATATGAGGAAACAAGGCATAACTTTGAAAGACCGTATGAACATCCCGTTTATGAGGGGCAAGACCAATCACATCTTTGTTTCCAATATAGATTTGCCCAGTGCTGGGATCTTCAAATCCAGAAATCAGGCGTAGCAACGTTGTTTTTCCACAACCAGAGGGCCCCAAAAGAGTCAGAAACTCTCCATTTCTGACTTCCAAGTTAATGGTTTTCAATACTTCATGCCCACGAAAGTTTTTGGATACGTCAATCAACTCAATGATGTTATTGCTCATTCGTTCCGCCTTCATCAACCGCTTTTGGAAAGGGCGGAGATTATAATTTATAAATCTCATATTCAAGCATATAATGATTCTGTTAAAGTACACCGTCTTCAAGGAGTTATTCGTGGAATTTAAAAGCGCTTACGAATCAAAAAAACCAGATGCACAAGGGATCGTTCACTATACCAATGATGAAAATCAAGTTTGGCATACGCTTTATACGCGCCAAATGAAGTTAGTGCCTGGGCGTGCTTGCGATGAATTTTTAAAGGGATTGGAAATATTAGGCCTTTCTGCTGACCGTATCCCTCAAGTCAAAGAAATCAATGAACGTATGGGTGCCGTCACCGGTTGGGGGGTGGATCCAGTCGCTGCTTTGATTTCTCCGGATGAGTTTTTTGGGTTATTGGCCAACCGTAAGTTTCCTGCTGCGACCTTTATTCGCCGGGTTGAGGAGCTGAATTATGTGAAAGAACCCGATATTTTCCATGAAATCTATGGGCATTGCCCACTTTTAACTGAACCCATTTATGCCGATTTTGTTCGCCGTTATGGCCAAAAGGTATTAACCATGGATAAAAACGATTGGCCCCTGATGCAACGCCTATTTTGGTTCACCGTGGAGTTTGGACTCATTCAAACCCCGGCAGGGCTACGAACTTACGGGGGAGGCATCCTGTCCTCTATCGAAGAGACGGTTTACTGTGTCGAAAGCCCTAAACCACAAAGAAAACCCTTCGATCCAGTAGAGGTTTTTAGGACTCCTTACCGGATTGATTGCTTGCAACCCATTTATTTTGTAATAGAATCCTACCAACAGCTGTATGATTTTATCGAGAGCGACATCCCTGCTTTATTAAAGAAAGCCCGTGAACTCGGTGAGTACCCTCCAGCTTTTGAGGTTGATGGCAGTGCCAACGAGCATATTAATTATTGCTGTTAGCAGGCCTCTTAATAATCCCTTAAGGAAAACAGACTACAATACTTATTGAATGAAGCTTAATGGGTGTTTCTCCTCGATACGGATATCCTGGAACTATACTCAAGTAGTATGAGAGATTTACTTTAAAAGGTTATCCGATATGTTTGAAGTTATTGAACAGCAAATAGTAGACATTAATGAAGCAATTGGTAAAAACAATTTTTCCAAGGCTCTTGAGCTGATCGACTTAGCATCAGATGAAATTCTGCGAGTACAACCTGCCCAAAAAGATAATGACCTGATGCCCGCCAAAATTGCATACCTTCAAGCGAGACAGACATTAATTGCAGAGAGAGGAAAGTATTTTAATAGTGCCGCGATAGCTACGGCAGAAACTGCTTTAAACTTGGCTCGAACTAAGCTTCCTTTCGATATATCTAATAGTTTTGATGGACTACCTGAAAAAGAAATTCAATCTTGTATTGACCAACTTGAGAGTGACTTGGCCAATGCTCAAAAAATCAATTCACTTGAAGAACAATTAGAACGTTTCTTTCTGAATTTATTCAGTCTCAGTGCGTCACCAGAACAATGGCCAGTACTCAAACAAGCAGTTCTTAATCGATTGTTAAATTCATTAAATCTAAGTTCAGTTACAGAAGAAGTTAAAGTCAGAGAAGTTCTTGAAAGTAGAATTAAAGAAGAAAATTTTAATTTTTATCTGAGATATATAGTTAAAGAAGCAAAGCTTCATACTTGGTTTCATGATGCTGAGAATCCTGAGAGAATTCTTACAGTCATTCAATTAGGAAGCACCGAGGGTTACGATGGAGCAAATGTTAATTACCATAGTCTTTTAAAACTGAGGGATATGTTGTCATCGAAAACAGTGGGATATTTTTCTGAAGATTACAACGACTACAATCAAAAAGGAAAAACTCATTTTCAAGCGAAACTCTATGGATTGTTACTAGCAAAATTAGGTTTAACAACACGAGCTCAAGAGTACTTTAGTGCAATATTTGATTTGGCCATTGAAAGAAAAGATTTGTGTTTTATCGGCACTTTTTTAGATGAAAATCTAGTCACTGAATATGGTATGCCGGCAAGAACAAAAGGTAATTTTACAAATCGTTTAAAAACAGCTATCGAAGAAGAGTTCAATCGAACTATCCAAGCAAAAGAATTTAATAATGCGGTAGCTCTATTTTTAGAAGTGTCTCAAACAACGAGGGGAGAAATAGTCTACAGACATAATTTTACCGAACAGGAAGTTAATACACTTCGCGAACGATTAATTAGTGGATATTTAGAGTATCTCTTTAGTTCTGATCATGAAAAATTTAAAGCAACTGAAGTCTTATCTTTGTTGGTGGGTCGAACTTCATCCGAAACAATTATAAGTAATCGAGGCAATAAGTATGCACAAGTTCCTCTGCACGAGACTAATCAGAAGGATAAACCAAAGATTACTTTTGAAGTTACTGCTAAATGTGTAACTGAGGGAGTTAGAAAAGCATTATACAAATATAGCACAGAGGAAGTAATAACGGACGAGATTCCGTCGAAAGAAAACAATAAGCAACCAGAAAAAAAGCCGTTGCTAACAGAACAGCAGAAACATAATGAAGCAGAGG
>JAFEDO010000093.1 GCA_018241565.1 Pseudomonadota bacterium | reverse complement strand
TAGTTTGTTCAGCTAATAGAGTAGTTGGTGATCTCAAGAGTAGTTGTGGAAATTTATAGAGAGGAAAGTAGAGTGCGTAAAAAGGTGCACCTAAGATATATTTCACATTGGTTTGTACCAGAAGCATCATTGGAAATGTATGAACGAGCGTATAAGCAAGCTCTATCCCTGCAACTTGGAGCACCCTAAGCCACAAGGGATAGCTAGTACTAAATTCCCAGGCAGGTGCTGCTAGTGGTAATGCTGAGACGGCAGCGCCAGTTACAATGGCTAGATTTTTTGTGGTTTCAAGTAAGCGATTCGTTTTTTCACGCCATTTCCCTAACTTTTCTTTTGCGTAACCAGTTTTCTCAAGATAAGTGATGAACGCAAGAGAGATATTGATGGTGACTAACAGGGCACATACCACATTTCCGGTAACTTCTGCGATGCCTAACTCTTTACTATTAAAGCGATCTCCAAAAGCTAGCGAAGGTTCTACATATAACCATGCAGTAGTCGCGCCTGCAATTAACAGGGTGGCCCATTTTACTAACTGATATAGGCCATTCAGTGCAAGACGTGATTTGGTAGTAGAAGTAGTTGTAAAGTAAAGATTAGCAAGTCCTTCTAGGAGATTTTTGGCGTCGTTGAGAGCTCGGTTGAGTTCTGTATCTTCTATTTTAGTTTCCATTTCCATTGTGATTTACCTCAAGAAAAAACTACGTTAAGACGAGAGTAGAGCAGCATTTAAACTAAAGTGGCAATAAAAGTAAAGAGTTTTAGATGGTTAGAGGTAGCCTTGCTGTCACCCTGGGTGCCCTAATCCATTCGGGAAAAACATCGAAAAAGAATTTTTCCATTGTAGCCTGGGTAAGCGTCGAGCAAAGCTTTTAATATATCAGCCGCGACGCGCAACCCGGGATTGGATCCTGGGTTGCGCATTTTAAAAAGCAAAAATGCTCACCCAGGCTACAAAGAATTTCAACAGAAGGTTACGCCTATTCAGGATGACAACAGCACTTTGTAATACCCCTTCCCCTCTGGACTCAAAGCCTTCCACAACCAAGGCAGCAATTCACTACAAGTCTTATCGAGTTGCCAAGGCGGATTTAAAATCACCATACCACAAGCGCTAAGGCCTAGTGGGATTTTGTGATCATGAATACTCAGTTCAATTTGCAGCGTGGGTATATTTAATTTTTTTAATCGAGAATAGAAATGCTGAACAACACGTTGATCTTTGATGGGATACCAAATGGCATAAATTCCATTTGAAAATCTTTTCACTGCGGTCGATAGATAATCGACTAAATCTCTAAATTCATCCGATTTTTCAAAAGGTGGATCAATAAACACTAATCCGCGGCGTTCTTTAGGCGGTAAAAAAGCTTTTAATCCTAAATAACCATCTTGCTTATGAATGGCGATTCGTTTATCACCCCGCAGACATCTTCGAAGCATTTGATGCGTATCAGCATGTAGTTCACATAATATTAAATGGTCTTGTTTTCGCATGAGTTGTTGAGCGATATAAGGTGAACCAGGATAAGTTTCTAGAATAGAAGGATTTAATGCTTTGATGAGTTTCATGTAGGGTTTGACGCAAGAAGGATAAATAATTTCTTTGAATAATTTATCGATCCCTTGTAAGTATTCGCCGGTTTTTTGCGATTTTTCGTCAATTAAATCATAACAACCTGCGCCAGCATGTGTTTCAAGATAACAAAAAGGCGTTTCTTTTTTAGAGAGTGATTGAATAATAAGTGTTAAGACAGCATGCTTGAGTACATCTGCAAAATTTCCGGCGTGATAATTATGTTGGTAATTCATGAATGTTATATCGCTTTTAATGTTGTGGAGTAGTCTTCATCGATCAATAGCATATGGTTAACAGGTATCTCATGCCATTCCGCTTTGTGGTTGGTTAATTTTTCTGATGCGATTAATACAGCACCATTTTCACCATTTGAGCTGGCTTCAATATGACAGTTTCCATCGTGATATCGAAATTCACCACCTGCAGCATAATACAAAGTAGGGGATAGTTCATTCACATTCGAAATATATCGGATACAAACCATACTTTTTCCATCGGTGATGACAGCATTCACATAAGAGGTATCAGATACTTCATACTTCTTTTTAAGCTTTTCTGTTTCTTGAATCGTTTGTTTTAACAGAGTGCTTACTGTTTCAATAGAAAAATGTGCTTTCTTTTCTTCAAACAGATGGGCAAATAAGGCAAGAAAATGTTCTGAGTCAGTTTGCCCTTTGATCCAATCATAAATTTCATCGGGTAATTCATGACGCAAATGTCGTTTTATTTTTTGAAAACCTCCAATGTCTCCGTTGTGCATAAACAATAATTGTTTATATCGAAAAGGGTGGCAATTTAATTGTGTCACTAAACTATTTTTGCTGGCTGCTCGAATATGCGTGAAAAAGCAATCAGATCGAATTTTTGAAGCTAAATACTCCAGATTAAGATCGTTCCATGCTGGCTGAATAGATTTAAATAATGCGGGAT
>JAFEDO010000092.1 GCA_018241565.1 Pseudomonadota bacterium | reverse complement strand
CAATCGGAACATAAGCTGCTCCAGATTTCACTATCGCGATTAAGCCTATCATCATTTATACGCTTCTATCACAATACAGCCCAATTAAGGTATTTGGCTCGAGTGATGCACCGCTTAATCCCTCATACTTCTTCCGAATATATCGTGCTAATTGATTCGTCAGCTTATCTAATTCTCTATAACTCAGTTTTTCTTGTTCAAATTGAATCGCTATGGCATCGGGTTTCTCAATCGCTTGCTGTTCAATAAACTCTGAAAATGTGCTCCTATTGATATCTGGGTAATTTGTATTATTCCAATCGAAAATTACCTCTTGATATTCATCGTCCAAGAGATAATTTAAAGGATTTTTATCTGCTAGCGAGATTGAAAAATATTCCATGTATTTTAAAATTCTAAGAGCAACAGCTTCATCAATATAATCAAAACGCCCTCTTAACTGAAAAGTAAAATTCGAGTGGTAACGTGAAACCGTTAAAGTTAATGGGATATCGTTTTTCTCGTAGCTTTCTCGCGCTCCCAATGTACCTTCATTAAAACGATTTTCTATATTGTGAAAGTGAACATAGTTAAAAGAACATTGATAAATATCTTCTTGGGTTTGAAGATCTGACTTTATTTTCCCATAAGGATATTGCTTAAATTCATTTAATTTAATCTTTTGAGAAAATAAATTATTAATATAATTCGATAAATCAGCATAATCGCGAGGCGATGTATTAAACCGCATAGGAATCGTATTTAAGTGCAAACCAAATAGCCGGTCACCACCTTCTTCTTCCAATCTATTATTGACTACCATACCTATGATCAAATCTTTTTTATTAAAAAACCTAGATAAAACTAAGCTATATATGGACAAGAAAATATTATCTGGCGAAACACCCAGCTTGTTTGAAAAAGCTAAAATTTTATGCGAACAATCTTCTGGCAGATTTAGACGCGCAACTATCTGATGTGTGGATAAATCTTTAGAAGTATTTAATTTCAAATTCTCTAGATCGCTTGGATAATCTTTCAGGTACGCTTTCCAAAAACTTTTACTTTTATCAGATTGCAAAGCACTTTTTTCTTCGACAATAAATTTTGCATACGAAGGGATTATTTCATTTTTAATTTCTTCACTATAAACATAAGCGTTTATAAATTCAGCAATTAATGAAGCCACACTCCAACCATCCGTTATTGCATGGTGAAATGAAAAAACGAGAACAAACCCTGTTTTCTCTGGCTTAACATATAATCTAAACAATCCGGGTTTATGGATCTCAATGCCACGCTTTCTTTCAGCGGCAATAAAGTCAGATAAATTGATTTTTTCTTCAATCAAATGATACTTTTTCGTTAAATCAATTTTTTTATGTATTAGCAATAAAAATCCTTCTTCAGGATCTTCAATAAAGCTTGATCTTAATAATTCATGTTTCTCAATTAAACTTTCCCAATATTTAAAAAATTTCTCTTGATTAAAGTCGGCATTAATTGCGTAACTAAAAATATCGTGATAGGTACCATCTTCTGTTTTCATTGATTCAATCAACATACCCATCTGCAGATAACTGGCTGGATATATATCTGCAATTTCATCTGGACGCTTTACAACCTTCGTGAGTATTGATTGCTTTGTTTGCTCTGCAATCAAACTGTAAGACGTGTAATTTTTTTCAATGGATTCATTACTATGAATCACTGTGTTTAATAAATTTTTGATGGTTTTATTTTTAATTAAATCATTAACATTCGCATCTATGCCTAATTTTCTGATCTTTGATATGATGCGAATGCTTAGAATAGAGTCACCGCCTAATCTAAAGAAATCATCTGTGATACCTACTTTCTCTATTCCTAATATATTCGACCATATCTCACTGATTTGTTTCTCTAACTCAGTCCTAGGCGCTACATAGTCTCTCTCATCACCCTTAAATGTGGCTTTCGGTAATTTCGCTCTGTCTAACTTACCATTCTCCGTAAATGGGAATGATGACATCCAGACATAAGCACTCGGTACCATGTATTCTGGTAATCGTTCTGATACATGTTTTGATAATAAGGCTGATTCGATTTCTTTCGGTGACACATAATATCCAACTAAATATCCTGTCTCTTCACCCACCTCTCTTCGACTCAGTAAAACACAGACTTGCTCTATGCCCTCATATGATGCAAATACATGTTCTATCTCTCCTAACTCAATGCGATGACCTCTCAACTTCACTTGGAAATCATTGCGACCGATGTATTCTAAATCGCCATGCGCCCTCCAGCGCACCAAATCCCCAGTTTTGTATAACCTCGTATATCCTCTTAGTTTGTCTTCTTCTGATGCATAAGGATTCTCTACAAATCTTGCCTGAGTTTGCTCTTCAAGATTCAAATACCCGCGCGCTAATCCAGCACCACCCACATACAACTCTCCAACCACACCCACAGGTACTGGATGCATATGACTATCTAATACGTACGTCTTTAAATCTCTTAATCTCTTTCCAATATTCGAATAACTCTCTTCGCCTTCCAATAATTGCTTATACGTCACATGTACCGTCGTCTCTGTGATGCCGTACATATTCACCAATACTGTCTTCAATCCTCTCTCTTTTGAATACTTCCACCACTTCTTCAATAACTCGACTTGTAAAGCCTCTCCGCCAAAAATAATATATTTAAGGCTTTCTATTCTAGACTCCGTCTCTCCACTCATTATCTCTGACAACGCATAGAATGAACTGGGGGTCTGGTTTAATACACTCACTCTGTGTGATACACATAAATCGTAAAATAGCTTTAAATCTTTCACTTCTTCTAAAACCGGAATAATGAGCTTCCCGCCCTTCAACAAAGCACCCCATAATTCCCACACAGAAAAATCAAACACTATCGCATGATACAAAGTCCATACGTCTTCATGATTGAAGTCAT
>JAFEDO010000091.1 GCA_018241565.1 Pseudomonadota bacterium | reverse complement strand
CGTTCCTTGCCACTTGAACACAATTCAAAGGTATATGGAACATCTGTGGTTGAGATTTTTTTACCTTCAAAAACGATTGTTAATTTAAATTTATACTCTCTATCAGATCCAATCAGAGGTTTACATAATTTTTTAGAGAAGTGATCCATTGCTTTTGTTAAATCAATATCTGAAGATGGCTCAAGACCTTTTCTAAAAGGATTGATTAAAATATCCATAGGAGCTTTTTTCATACTGTTCCGTATTTCATTTTCACGCAGCATGAAAATATAAATGACAGGGTTAGTCTCTAACTGAACGGTACGTAAATAATTTGGATTTAAGTAAAATACTTTATCAGCAACCTCAATTGAAATTGATTGTTCAATGATCTTAGGAAGTGGCATCGAGATCTGTCTAGATAAGCGTTTTGATCTTGCAGTTAAAATTTGCTCTGTATTTCCCGGCATTTTTTTTGATGGAAACATAGCGGGATTTGCATAATAACTCGTTGTGCGCTCCAGTTTTTTAGGTTTTGATGGAGCTTCTTCTTGTTTCCTGGTTTTTGGATCTTTAAACAAGGCAGAAGATAGACGAGTTAATATCGATTTCTTCTCAATTTTACTATCAATGGTAGTAGTTTCACTTGTTGTTGATGAATTATGCTCGGGTTCAAGAGAGGGAGTCACAGGAGTTTTTTCTACGACGTCTGATTTTTGGGGTGGTTTCTCAGGAACTACAAATGGTTTAAGCAAATTATGGTTTAATAACGTTCTATTTTCTTCATTTAAATAGGGTTGGATTTTTTTAAATTTTTTAGTATTTGCAGTAATCCAAATTTTATTTTCTTTAAATTTATAACTAATATTAACCTTATTGAGCATCTCAAGAAAAACTGTTAAAGCAATTTCATGATCCTCGATTTTAATAACTACACCATGATTATTAATGGAAATACTTCCCAAATTATCGTCTGAACCAAAATCAGAGAATCCATAGGGGCTAAAAAATTGAGTGACCAAAGCAAGGCCCTCAAAAAAATTTTTAATTTTTTCGAGTGTTCCTACGGTATTTTCGTCTGCATGAACGATAAAGCCTTTTTCATTAACAAAAGCTTCTGTATTTTTAAACTGCTTAAAAATAAAGTTCTGAAATGGTTTTCTTAATGAGTTTAAAAAATCGAACTCTATCAGTATTAGTGTTTTAGTAATCAAAATTCGGTCAACTTCAGGTAAAACACGCCTAATGCCAAAAATGGCATTTTGGATCTGCAGACTTTTTTCACTTAATGCCGTTTTAAACTCTAAAAATTCTTTGAGTCTATTTGTAAAAGAAGGTTCTGAAAAATTACTGCCTTCTGCTGAAAATGGAAAATTTAAAACATGGATTGGAAGAAAATCTTTACATAATTCAAGTTCCAAAGTTGTGAGTACAGATTTTGGAATTGCCCGATAAATACCAATTAAATAACCCTTCAAAAATTCTTCGCCCGTAATATTTTGCTCAATCATTTTTAAAAGAATTAGAGCTTTACGAAGTTGATAACGCCATTCAGGATCTATTTTGAAATCTTTAGGTAACTTATTATTTTCAAATTTCTCAGGTTTATATTGAGAGAAAATATGAGGCAATATTTTAGTTTTGACATATATTATCTCTTTTTTTACACTCTCTTCTATGTCTATTAAAACAAAAAAACAGATTTGCAAGACAATTCTCGTTAGGAAACGGATCTTATCTTCCATTCTTATAACGGTATTAAAGTTAATTTGAAAATATTCTTTAGGGAAAAAGCTATAGCCACGCACCTCAATTTGATCTTTTATTTTGATGAGAGATTCTTGAGCCGGTATTCCAATGAAATACTTTCCATCCATTTTAAATAGATCGTAATTCATGTGTGCAAACAGTACAAAATAAGTCATCATCTCAAAATAAGCATCATGGAAAATAATAGCAGCATTAGAAATTTTTATCTCAGGCGTATCGAAGAACGTGCTTGATATAAGCCAATAAATTATGTCGACTACATCCATTTCCATTTCTGGACTGAGATAGTCTATTTTTTTCATATTCGCATGTAAGTGCAAAATTTCCTGGTAGACTGTTTTGAAATAATATTTATGTGAAATACTGAAATCGGACCTATTAGTTGGGGAAGTCGTAGAAAAAGCCAGCTTTATTTGGTTCATTAATAAAAACGCTGGCTTTTTATCAGGAAAAACTTGTTTTGATATTAAATAATTAAGTGCAACATCGTGAAATTCAGTAAGAAAAGGAGTAGTGTTAAAAAGATAAATATCAAGATAGCATCTGAGTAAAATAGTAAAAACCCTGTTTTTTAGCATAAACATTGGCATCGCTTCGCTAGGAATATTTTTGATACTGATAGAAACTAAATTTTCAATAAATTGAAAATACTGCAGTTGACTCTCAAAATTAAAAAGATGATTTTCGGTCAGTATCAACTTAAGATTTTCTTCTAATATAGGGACAGTCACTTTTACGGAATTAACTCTTTCTTGTCTGAGCAGATAATATTCTTGATGCATTGCTAAAAATACATTCCTCAAAAACCCAATCCTCCTTGAAACTTTTTGAGGTGCCAAGTTTATTTCTACATTATTTTCTTGAGGAATATTTGTTTTCGGAAGAGTGACTTGTTTTGACTTTCCATCAATGTATGCTTTCACTTTTCCATCTTCATCTTTATTTCGACAGGCAATCATCAAGTAATATTCTGTTCTGTAAATTAAAATACCTATTGATTTTAAATAACTAATTTTTTCTTCTGGAAGCTCATTTATTATATTGAAGACATACTCTTCTTTAGAAAATTTTAGTGATTCAAATACGATCTCCTCAGTAGAATGAGGCTCCCAATCATTATTTTGAACAACATATTTTTTTAAGAATAAATACCATGCATTATCACCTTCTCTAGATAATAAACGCCCCTCTGTCTGTTTGATTAGCTTGAAATATATTTCATCATTAGGAATTAATCTGGGGCGATAATCAAACGAAGTAGGTAAACAAAACGGGTGGATGAAATAATCATTTGTAAGCTGAGTTCTTAATTTTCGGAGTGCAAAATCAATATTGGGAATATTATCTTCTTCAGAAAGCTCAAACTTAAATGTGTGCTTAACATATCCCTTAAGTGCCAAGCTGGCTGTGTTACTTTGTAACTCTATAACAGGCGCTTTGCTTCGCGTTTCTGCTAGGATTTTTGTAATGACAGGTACAAGCTCTGACGGTGCTAAGATGTATAAAATATCTTTTATATTAAACCCGGTCTGAAGATTAAATTTTTCATAAGGATAAGGGTTTTTGCTACTCAGATCATCCGCCTCCATTTTTTCAGGTGCTTTTAAGATAATAATGAGGTATGCATTGAGTCTAGCGATGAATTCTTTTTTTTGTATCTCGACAGATTTAGCCTCGAAAGGCCATGCTCTTTCAAGTGCAATTCTATATATTTCTTCTTGAATGACATCTTCAAGCTCATCTCCTATGACGAATCCAAACTGTTTTATAGTATCGATGTGGTCTAAATAATCAGGAGTATGTTCAAGTTTTGCGAGAGATGCTTTACTCACCGCACGAAAATGCCCCTTCATCAGATTTTTACGGTAAATAAATGAGTTGACTGATCTTGCTTGCTTCTCAGGCGGTGACGTAAGCAGTGAATGAAGCATTTGTTCAGTATGACTTTTGACTATTTCATTGATGGTTGCTAGTTCTTTATCTTTAGGCATATATCAAAATTCTATGTTTGTTTTGTAAAGGCTGAAATGCTATCCATGCCAAGATCTCCAAGCCGAGGAAGTTTACCTTGAATTGATTAAAAATCAATCGAATTTTACTTGTATCTTCTAGTCAAACAATAAGTTCTACGATTTTTATGGTATGAAACTGGAACTCTTAGATTTCTCATCAGCGTTATAGGGTTCTAAAGAAGCATATTGGGTTAAATCAAGTGTCATACCCTGGCTCACTATGTTTGAGATAGTGTTCTTGTCATGTAGCCCTTTATCAGAATAATAAATCGGGATAATCAAAGGAT
>JAFEDO010000090.1 GCA_018241565.1 Pseudomonadota bacterium | reverse complement strand
GGGAATGGCACTAATTGAGGTGGTTGCGATGATGATGGGAGTTGTGACAGCTGAGGAGATGGCGGCAATTGCGAAGGAAATGGAGGTACCTGGGGAGGTTGCGACGATTGAGGGGGGCACGCTGGCAAGGGTTTATTAACAAAAAAGCTATTGTTATTACTGCCCAGCATATTACCATTTTCCAATGTACTAAGATCAACAGTTCGATTACTGATGCTGCTTTCCTTGAACCCTTTATTCTGATGTCTCAATCTACGGTTTTCTCGTTGAAGATCCTGCAAGGTTTTTTGCATTTCTCGAAACGCATCTTTGAGGCCAAAGGCTTTCGATTCCGCAGCATGATCGGCATTATTTTTCTGGTGTGCTGTTTTTCGCTCAATTTCTTTAGCAAGGTTCTTAAATGCAGCTTCTTGCGCAAGCTTTGCAGGCGTTTTGTTTTCTCTATTTGGCTCAGATACGGCTCCTGCATTCAACAGTTGCATACATATACCTTCATATCCTTTTTGTGCTGCATAATGTAACGCTGAATTACCAGAACCATCCACACAATTTGGATTAGCAGAAAATAGTAAAAGTAAGGTGACGGCATCTTCCTTTCCATCCCTCGCAGCCACAGAGAGCGCTGACATTTCATTCAAATTTTTCTCATCTACAATTTCTGCATTTAATGCCAAGAGACGAAGCAATACAGGAACTGGATTCTCATTTTTTAATGCTTCATGTAATAGGGAAAATTGAGCACCTTCTACTTTCTTGATACTCGCCCCTCTCACCGTTAAATAGTTAATACTCTCCATCTTTCCTCGGGCAGCAGCAACACCCAGTGCTGTTTTGCCGGTATTATTGAGTGCATCAATCGAAATATCCAAAGCAAGACAAAAATCTAATACGTCAATGTTATTACTTCCTGCTGCTTCAAACCAAATTGACAGAAACTTTTGAGAAGTTGAAAGAAATTTATTATCTAGAAGTAACAATCTTTCACCGAGACGCTTTTCTATTAAGTACTTAGAAAAAGTATCAACAAACTCTAATTTTGACTCTGCGATTTTTAAAGCAATTGGTGAACTCACACCATCTACTGGAATAAATAAATCATCCGCGTTAGAACAGGCAGAAAGCAGTTCTTTAAATAAAACAATATTTTCTGTTTCAATAACGGCTAATATAGTTTGCTGATAGTTGTATCTCAAATACATCTCTTTATACAATCTATAAGCCTCATCAAAAAAATCACTTCCAACGACCCCGTCAACGAAAATTCTCTTTGATGCCATGTCTTGATCATTACGAAACCTTTCAGAAATATCTTTAAAGGAAAATGGCTTTTCAGCATCTCCATCTCTTGGTTTTGAAGAAATTTGCTTTCTTAGAACAGAATCAAGTACGTTCAAGATAGGAAGAGATATCGTATGGCGCAATTCTTCTATATTAACTTGTTCCGGCATTTTTTCAGAAAATTTCCGAACCTTTTCAACAATAAGTGCTTTTCCAGTATCGCTCAATTTAAAAAACTCATGGAAATTTTTTAAGTATGCTGCGTTGAGCTCTTTCAATTCTTTAGTCAGTCGCATATTCAAATGGAATAACCACCCTGAGCACAAATCAAAAAAAACTGTCTCAGCACCTTCGAATTGCCTTCTTGTCAATTCAACCTTCAACGAAGGCATCACTGTTATCAAGTAAGTTAAAATTGGTCCCACATTCAAATCATTAGCTAATAATTCATGTACATTATTAACAAATACTTTATCAAAAGGTCTTTCTAATGGCATTTTAATACTCCTTATTATTTAGTTAATTTAAAAACTCATTTTCAATACTCTATTCAACTTCCTCAATATCATTTTTACCAACGTTTACCGGAGTTATACAACGGTGAAAATTCAGTTCCTTGTGCTGAATTAGGCATAGCCAACGGTGCTGATGTTTTCGGACTGCCAGTACCTGAGATATTTTCAGATGGTTTAGATGCCGTTGATACAGGAACCGCCTTAACACTAACACCACCCATGAATGGTCCTACAACGACTGGATTTAAGACATCACTTAGTTTCTTTAATATGGTTTGCCATGAGGCTAGCAACTTATCAATGGTAATCGCATCATCTTGTATTCTACCCATTTTCCACATATCCAAGATTTTTTGTAATGCTCCTTGTGCTTTTAGATCATCCATTGGCGTACTACTATCTGATGATGCTTGTGAATCCCTTTCATTGATTTCATTCTCTCTACCTTCTTGCAAACACCTTTGATAAATCATTCGGGTTGTATCATTTGATTTTTTGCTACTTAACAAATTATACAATTCCTGCCTTGCTTCTTTATCTAAAGTAAGGCGCGCTTCTTCATTTTTTAACGTTCCGTTTCTCCATGCATGTAACAGCTGTTGAATACCAAATCCTAAACGTCTTAAGCTCGAGCGCTCTGCAAAATTAGGCGTACTTTGTAGACAACTTTCACTAGCCTCTTTGAGATTTTCTAGTGTTAATAAAACATTTCTTTCACGCAGTCTATTAACCGTTTCTGGATCCAAGCTATCTTTTAAATGTACTAAACTGACCGCCTTCAATGGCCCCTCTGGTTGTCCTAACAAGCTTGCAAGAAATGGAATTTCTAATTGTGTATTCAAAAGCTGTTGCTGCTGTGCTTGCAGCGCATGCCTGAGCATCGTATTTTCAAGGGTTGCTCGTTGTAATCTACTATTTAAGTGTTCTATCTTCTTGCCTTCTAATTCTTTTTCAAGTGCTGGATTCAAACGAACTGCTTCATTGAAATCAAGAATAGCCTCATCATTACGACTTAAACTATAATAAGCCATTCCTCTATGACGATAAGCCTCCGCACGTTGTAAAGTTGGTAAATGCAAAGAAAGCGCTTTGGAAAAATCTGAAATGGCATCTGCATAACAGTCCGAGCTATTATTAATAATCCCTCGAAAGAGATAGGCAAAAGCATTTCCCACATCAAGTTCCAATGCTTTGTTGATCTTTTGAAGGGCTGTTTCTTCAGTACGATGATCTAGGGTATATTCAACAAAACCCCAGCCGGCATAGGCATCAGAAGAGTTGGGATCATCACGAAGAGCCGCTTTAAAATCGATGACCGTCTCTGCATAACGCTTTAACCAAATTTTTACAAAAGCACGCCCAACGCGGGCAATCACGAGCTTCTGATCTAAGTGAAACGCTTCATTGAAATCATCCATCGCTTCTTTATAAAGTCCTAAATTGCTTTTTGCAGTACCGCGAACGGCGTAAGCAACTGCATTTTTCGAATCAAATCCAATCACTTTATTGGCATCTTCGATGGCGTCTTTGCAACGACCTAAGCGATTTTTCGCATCAGCTAGAGCATTGTAAGAAACAACCAACCTCAAAGTTTCTTTACTTGGGATGAGATTAATGGCTTCAGTAAAATCAGCAATGGCACCTTCGTAATCTCCTAGGCCACTTTTTGCAACACCTCGATTATGACGTGCATCAGGATTTTTTGGAGCAAAACGAACCGCTTTTTCAGCGTCACTCAAAGCCTCTCGATAACGCCTTAAGCTATTGTTAGCAGCAGCACGACGACGATAAGCAGGCGCATTTTTTGCATCAGCAGAAGCAGGATCTTGCGAGTTAAGACGAATATTTTCATCAAAATCTTCAATAGCCTTTTCGGGAAAGCCTGCGCTCAGATATGCGATACCTCGATTGCAATACGGCATAGCATCTTGTGGTGTAAGACGAATTGCTTCACTGTAGTCATCGATGCCTTTTTGATACTCTTTTAGCGCAACATAAGCGCGACCTCTGGTGTTATATACCTTCGGATTTTCCGGTTCAAGGCCAATAGCTTTATCACAATCATCAAGGGCTTTTTGGAATTCACCTAAACAATCCCAACAAAAAGCTCGCATAGCGTATGCCTTCGAATCATTTGGGTTACGCGTAATGGCTTCATTGAAATCACTAATAGCTTCCTTATATTGATTATCCAACCCAATTTTAACAGCGCCTCGATACCGAAACGCTTCAGCAATTTGAAGAACACTTGAATCGGAATTTTTCTGTTCTAAACTAATAACCATACTAAAATCAGCAATAGCTTCTGGAAATTTTCTCAAACCTTGAAAAGCGATACCTCGCTGGAGATACGCGTTAACATTTTTCGAATCACGTCGAATCACGTCATTACAATCATCTAAAGCGTTATTGAAAAACCCTAAATTATTTTCAGCATCAGCTCGACAACAAAGTGCGATATTATCTTTCGAGTTAAATTCAAGAACTTTAGTAAAATCATTTGCCGCTTTTTGGTAATCCTTTCTCGCAGCATATGCAAGACCTCGATTATAATAAACTGCAAAATCTTTTATCTTGAGTTCAATCGCTTTAGTAAAATCGTGAACAGCTTTTTCATGGTCTTTTTGTGCCGCAAAAGCAAGACCTCGGTTATAATAAACATCCGGATTTTTCAGCTTATTTCGAATAGCTTTATCGAAATCTGCAATCGCTTTTCCATAATCTTTTTGTGCTGCGTAAATAAGACCTCGATTATAATAAACTGCAAAATCTTTTATCTTGAGTTCAATCGCTTTATTAAAATCCGCATTGGCTTTTTCATAATCTTTTTGCGCTGCGTAAACAAGACCCCGATTATAGTAAGCAATCGCATTTTTTGGCTTAAGAAGAATCGCTTTATCAAAATCAGCCGTTGCTTTTTTATAATCTTTCTGTGCAGCGTAAGCAACACCTCGATGAAGAAAGAATACAGCAACCTCTTTTTCAAGCTTAATGGCATCATTGTAATCCTCAATCGCCTCTTTATATTTTCCTAAAGCAGCATAAGCAAGACCCCGGTTGTAATAGCTCCCTGCGTCCTTATTATTAAGCTTAACGGCTTCACTATAATCCTCAATAGCTTCTTTATATTGCTTTAATCCAGCACGAGCAAGCCCGCGATAGTAATAAACGCGATACTCCTTTAAATCAAGACTCATCGCAGTATTACAATCATCGACGACATTTGAATATTGTTCTAGATCATACGAAACACGAGCTCGGTCAAGATAAGCCCCCGCATTTTTTGAGTCCAGGCGAATGACTTCATTGAGCCTTAATTGTTCTTTTCTGTTTTCGTTTTCTTTTTCACCTTTCTTTGAGCTAGTCTTTTTCTTTTGCTTTTGCGTTGATCTTTCATCAATTTCTTTAAAAATATCTTTAAATCCAGCATCTTTTGCGAGCTTTGCAGGTGTTTTCCCCTCTAAATTTGTATCATTTACTGCTCCTGCCTCAAGTAATTTTAAACATATTTCTTTATAACCATTTTGTGCTGCATAATGTAATGGTCTATTACCAAAAACATCCATACCATTTGGATCAGCTGAAAATGATAAAAATAATTCGACTGCTTCTAGCTTCCCCTCTCTTGAAGCCACGGTCAGAGCTGTCATTTTATTCACATTTTCTTCATCAATAATTTCTTCATCCAGCTCTAAAAAATGTTTTAACACGGGAAGAGGCTCTGGACACTTTAAGGCTTCATGCAGCGACGACCACTGCGCCCCATCAACCTTCCTGATGCTTGCTCCTTTACCCGTTAAATATTGAATGACCTCCATCTTTCCACGTGCAGCTGCGACACTCAATGCCGTTTTAAACGTACTATTGAGTGAATCAATTGGCATACCCAGAAGAAGAAAAAGATCCATGACAGCGATCTTTCCACTACCCACTGCTTCAAACCAAATGGAATGAAATTTTTGAGAAGATATGAGAGGCGTGCGATCAAGCGTTAGTAACTTCTGATTTAATTTGTACTCGGTAACATATGTAGAAAAAACTTCAACAAAATCTAATCTTGACTCTAAAATTTTAAAAGGAATTGCAGGCATGCCTTCATCTATTGGAAATAATAAATTATCTGGATTATTACAAGCCCAAAGTTCTTTTAGAAATACATCAAGATTTAATTTTT
>JAFEDO010000008.1 GCA_018241565.1 Pseudomonadota bacterium | reverse complement strand
TTGTGCGATATATGCAATATCCCTGTTATTATTCCTCTCTCTAAATATGGATTATCTTTAAATGTTTGTCCTATAAAGCTCGACATAAAATTTAATAAAACTTCATGGTATCGATTTTCTGATGGGCTCACGCTAAATGCGTCATGTATCGGAGAGTCGTACTCGTCTAGCAAGATAATAGTCTTTTGACCGTGGTGTTTTTCAAGTAATCCTGATAGAAATAGAAGTGAATTTTTTAATTTATTTTCATTTAATGGATTAGTCAAAAAATCTCTTAAGTCTTCTACTTCAAGTTTCGATAAAATTTTACTTTCTAAAAGATACAAAAATTCTGTTTTAATCAATCGAATAATTCTTTCATGAACTGCATCTAGCGCTTCTTCATATGTCTTTGCTTTTATCGTTTTCAGTGTTAAGAAAATTACGGGATATCGACCAAAATATTTATTAAAAAATTCTGGGTGCTCTTTTGCAACAGACAGATTCTCAAAAAGCAATTTATTTTTCTCTCGGCCGTTAATATCAAAAAAACATTTGCACATATCTAAAAGTAGTGTCTTACCAAAACGCCTAGGCCTTGTAATCAACAAGGCCTTTTCATGGCTATTCCAAAAATCACTAATAAACCGAGTCTTATCGACGAAGTAATATTGCCGCTCTCCAGATGTAGCCGCTAATTCTTTAAAACTACCTACTCCAACGGGAAAATACTTGTTCATAACATTCCTTTAGAAATTTAATGCATTATTTAATAAGTGTCCTCGGCAAGTATAGCATTTTTAAGCACTATTGTTGAATATATTAAATGAAATTCTATTAAAAAAGTTATTTTCTATTCTTCATTCACTAGTCAGTAGAAGCTCTTTGAACGGATTTCCCAGTATCTTTAGCCAGTGCTTCCTTTGCAGTGGCTTCCTCGATGATATTTGCTAGTAAGGCACATGATTTACCGATTAAAAATAGGTTCTTCTACTATCTGAGCTTTGCTTGCTTTAAAGAAAGCTGAAATAGTTCATATGCTTCATAGTATTTGTATTTACATGAAAAATATTTTCCTCTGAATTTCAAACGTTTTTCTCATATATCGTTCCGATCACTCCTAAAGCCATTATCAAAACAATCTGAAATACCCTG
The DNA here is from genome assembly GCA_018241565.1 of Pseudomonadota bacterium. GTDB lineage: Bacteria > Pseudomonadota > Gammaproteobacteria > JAFEDO01 > JAFEDO01 > JAFEDO01. Next base: position 8,924 of record JAFEDO010000008.1, on the reverse strand, counting down.
CTACCAATGCGGACAACCGATAAAATTGAATGATAAATAAAAAATTCTTCGTTTGAACCATTTAGCGATATAAGAGAAATTCTGATATAAATAAACCGACCGAAAACATTCACATACAAGGGCATCCCAAAAAATATCTTGTTATCATTGATTAGTAGGAAGCTAATTGACGTCAGCATCAAATAAGATTTAGGATATCGAGCAATCACTTGTTGATTGTAAAATTTTATCTAAAGACATCACAGTTAAAACTATTTATTGATGGCTATTATATAAATAGCATTGACTGCGCCGCGCTTTTATGACTTTTGAAGAACTATCGAAATAATTGAAACGGAGCCGACTCTTTATCTAAGGGGTATCGGTATGGAGGTATCTGTGGTAACAGCTGATCTAAAAGAATTAGAAACGATATACCCTGAATTAGGAGCGTATCTGAATGCTTCTACGGAAAATATAAACGAATTAAGGAAGCTATCCAGAAATCTCAAACAGGAATATCGTGTTGCAACGTACAATCACAATGACACGCACGAAAAAGAAACAGCTAAAAACTCTCCCAATGTCCTAGTCATTCACCCTATATCTATAGCATCGCTATTGGGTAAGTTGTTACACCTTAGAATTTTACTCGAAACTCAGAGTCAGTTTGCGAGTTCCAATTCTAATACTCCGTTAATATTTGCCATTACTAATGGATATCAGGAAATTGCTTTTGAACTTTTAAAATATGAAGATGTTGAAAACCAGATAAATATCTCAAACAACTACATTTTTATATTAGCTGCTAGCAAAGGCCAGCTTGATATTGTACAGGCACTTTTAAAATACCAAGATGTAAGAGATAGCATAGACGCTCAAAAAAACGCAGCTTTGGTAAATGCAATTTCTGAGGGACATTATGGCGTTGTTCGTGAGTTGTTAGCCTACCCTATCGTACAAGATGCAGTGAATTTTCACACGTTGCTGCTTGCTGCAGATCATGGGCACCTTCAAATTTTAAAAGAACTTTTAACTTATGAAAAGGCTCGGAATAATATAGACGCTGAAGATAATATCATTCTAGAAACTGCGGCTTATAACGGTCATTTTGATGTCGTTCTTGAACTTCTTAAATACCAAAAAGTGCGAAGCAAGATAGATCTTGATAGTAATTTAGATTTAGAAGAGATCTATGAGAACGGCCATAACGACATTGTGCAACTTTTACTTACGTGCGTTAATGTCTTCGCAGCCGCTGAAATGCGCGAGTATTATAAGGATTACGTTGATTTTTTCGTTAATAACAAACTTGTCGAATTAAACGCAAGAAAACTTGCATTTAGATCCAAATTTCCAGAAAAAATATTTGACGTTGATACTGAAGAAGCGAAACTATATTTTTACATCATTAGGAATCTCATCCATCAAAACTCTGATTATTCGCTCGAAGATATCAAGATACTGCTGGCTATACCTGCTGTTCAGCAATTAGCTAATCAAGCAATAACACCTGATAAACCTAATGAACTATTTCTATTAGCCGCGAGCCTTGGAAACAAATCCGTTGTCGAATTATTATTTGGCATATCTTCGATACGCCAACTAGTAGAGGCTAGTGATTCTTATTCTGATCTTCAAGAAAAATTTAACTTAAATTCACAACGGCTTGTTACAACAGAACTTTACGAGGAACCTCTGAAAACCCTGGATTTTCAGCTTTAAAAATGTGTCAAGGATAGATGTATCACATGGCATTTGAGTGGAGCGATGCACTACCCTCACTAAGGCTATGATCAGAACAACGCTATGATTTTTACACTTCAAACCCAAGTGGAGAATCGATGAACACATTCGCGAAGTGATAAAATAAAAAAGAAAAAATCAGATCTGCAGATCTATGCTCTACCTCGAGTAAATTATGATAAAACCTAAACGATGAATATTCGTTTTAAGCTTCACAAATGAGGTTTCTTTAAATGTGAAGTTCAGAACAAGACGCTACACTAAGGGGAGCATAAAATTCTGAAAAAACTTATTACACTTACAATTTATTATTAGTTTTTATTGGTATTTTTTAGTACATATTTAAATCCAGAATACTTCCGGCATCTTGGAAGATTTTACAGAACGAAGGCATCAAATATATTTTATGATTTTTGAAAATCACACCTGCAAAAATTGCCACAAACTAAAAGAAGAAAATGAGCGTCTGAATTCTCTATTGATCGCTCATGGACTCGTTGATCCCAAAGTAATAAAAACGAAAACCCTCATAGAGGATACTCAAACTACTCCACTAACTGCATCTGAAAAAATTGCTCTATTTTCTCGCTTATTTCGTGGACGTATGGATGTGTATCCCACACGCTGGGATTCAACCAAGGGAAAATCAGGATATTCTCCCACATGTGGAAACGAATGGAAGCCTGGCATTTGTTACAAACCGCGTATCAAATGTAATGATTGCAAACATCGACTTCTAATGCCCATCAATGATCAAGTTATTTATGATCACCTCACAGGGAAACATACCATTGGGATCTATCCATTACTGACTGACGATACTTGTTATTTTTTAGCCGTTGATTTTGATGAAACCACTTGGAGAGAAGATGCTTTGGCATTTCTTCAATCCTGCCGCGAATTTGAGATCCCTGCATATCTTGAGATATCTCGTTCAGGCAGTGGCGCTCACATTTGGATCTTTTTTGTAAACGCAATCTCAGCTAAAGACGCTCGATGTTTAGGTGCGGCATTAATTAGTAAAACATGCGATCGCTCAAGGCAATTATCACTTTCTAGTTATGATAGGCTATTTCCTAATCAAGATACGTTACCAATTGGTGGTTTTGGGAATTTAATCGCGCTACCTTTACAAAAAGCTCCTCGAGAAAAAAATTGTAGTGTATTTGTGAATGATGAATTTTTTCCTTGGGAAGATCAGTGGACATTCTTATCCAGCGTAAAAATGATGTCTTCCATAGACGTAGAAAATGCTATTTTAAAAACGACCGCAGCAAACTGTCCTATCGATGTGGCTTTTGGATCAGATGACGATAAATCAGAACCATGGGCTTTACACACATCTGATCTTAAAAAAATAACCGAACCACTGCCTGAATCAATAAATTTAATATTTGCTAACCAAATTTTTATAAATAAAGCCGCGTTACCACAATCCCTCGCTAATCGCCTGATCCGTTTAGCTGCATTTCAAAATCCAGAATTTTATAAAGCACAAGCTATGCGCTTACCTGTTTGGAATAAACCACGCGTCATTGGTTGCGCTGAAAACCATCTTCAACACATCAGTTTACCTCGTGGTTGTATCACGCCCCTTTTATCGCTTCTTAGCGATCACAATATTAAAGTTACAATTCAAGATGAAAGAACCATTGGCACTAAAATATGTGTGAAATTCAAAGGAAAATTGCGTTCTGATCAAAATACTGCTTTTAAAAAAATGCTACAACAAGATATTGGCATATTATCCGCGACAACAGCCTTTGGAAAAACTGTTGTCGCCGCAGCAATTATTGCTCGCCGTAAAGTTAATACACTTATTTTAGTTCATCGTGTTGAACTACTGAGACAATGGCAGGAGCGCTTATCTACTTTTCTTGAATGTGAAGAAAATACTTTTGGCATCATAGGATCTGGAAAAAAACAAATTACTAAAAAAATTGATATTGCCATCATGCAATCTTTATCACACCAAGAAAACATAGAAGAGTTACTTAGTCATTATGGGCAAATTATTGTTGATGAATGCCACCATCTTTCCGCATTTTCTTTTGAATCCATATTAAAACAAGTGAGAGCAAAATATGTTGTTGGTCTGACAGCTACACCCATTAGGCGCGATGGTCATCATCCAATTATCTTTATGCAATGTGGACCGATATGTCACATCGTTAAAAAATCAGAAAATGCGCTCGAGCAAATGGAAGTTATACAATTGAATTTGATTACTCCTGCAATTTGCAATAACACCAAGATCCAAGAAATTTTTCAAATTATTACAAACGATGTAGATCGAAATCAAAGAATAGCAGAAGATATTATTGTGGCTTTTAATGAGGGAAGAAAAATTCTGGTACTCTCTGCGCGTACAGAACAATTACTATTATTACATGAAATTCTTAGAAATAAAGTTGAAAGCTGTTTTCTACTGCATGGTAAGCTAGGAAAAAAACAAAGAGCCGCTGTTTTAGCGGAATTAGAACAGCTTAATCCATCATTGCCTCGGGTTATTCTTGCGACTGGACACTTAATTGGAGAAGGCTTTGATCATCCTCCACTGGATACATTAGTACTAGCCATGCCAGTTTCTTGGAAAGGGACCCTTCAACAATATGCTGGACGCTTACACCGAGCGCATGATGACAAAAGAAACATCCGTATTTATGACTATGTCGATCAAAATATACCACCATTGACTCGAATGTGGAAAAAACGTCAATTAGGATATCATGCTATGGGATATGTTATTCAAGGCAAGTAAATCATTTCTTACTTTTCTTAAAACACTGAAAAGGAATTAATAAGCCATACATCTTGGTATCATGCTTAATTATTACAATCAAAAAATATAAAGTCTGCATTCTGAACATGCGCTTGTTAAGCAGTTTTTTCAATATCGTAAATATATTTGATATTCGTTATTCGATTAAAATCTGAAAAAAATAAATAGCTTATCTTTGAATAATGAAGATTTCTATTTCTAGAAATAATTGTTGTATACTGTTCCTTCTTGGCAAAAAGAATAATATGGAAATAGCACTGTGTCACTCAACTCATTACAATTATTATTTCTAGAAAAACAAAATAACATAGCTTCTTCATTCCCCATCAATTACATTCAAGCAGCAACCAGTGAAAACACTCGAAAAGCATATCGTTATGACATTCAGTATTTTATGTTTTGGGGTGGGCTTTTACCCACAACACCAGATATTTTAGTGAGATATCTTCATGAGTATGCGGATAAGCTCAATTCAAGAACGTTAAAGAGACGATTAACTGCTATTAGTCGATGGCATATTTATCAAGGATTTTCAGATCCAACACAAAATCCTATCGTTAAAAAAACAATGACAGGGATTAAAAATATTCATGGCAAACCAAAAGATAAAGCACCTGCTATCCAGTTAGAACAGTTGGAATCAATGGTTAATCATTTAAATTTAGATAACTCATTAATAGCCACTCGCAATAATGCTCTGCTACAGCTGGAATTTTTTGGGGCATTTCGTCGAAGAGAGTTAGTCTCTATTCGTTATGAGGATCTTTTTTTTGTTCTAGAAGGCATTGAGATATTAATTCCTCGATCTAAAACAGACCAAGCAGGCGAGGCCCAGATCTGTGCTATCCCCTATGGTTTTGGAAAACTATGTCCTGTAAATGCTATTAAATTAAATCTTGGTGCGAAAAAGCTAATATTTCTTCGTGATATGTGTTTCGTTCAATTATCAGAAATAAAGTACTAGAAGGAAAACCTCTCCATCCACAGAGCGTACCATTGATCGTAAAGGAGCTTGCTAAAGATACTCATCTATCAAATGCTGAAAAATACTGTGGGCATAGCTTGAGAAGGGGGTTTGTCACGACGGCCAGCGAAAAGAAATCTTCTTTTGTTTCAATCATGCGCCAGGGTAGATGGAAACACGAAGGGACCCTGCTTTCCTATATCGAAGAAACTCAGCGTTTCGAAGACAATGCGGCTACAAGCATTCTAACTGTGCCTACCTAGACAAATAACCCGTCCTGGTGCGCATCATTGAGAGGCGTGACGGGCTTGGTCACAGAGAAGCATAATGTAAGATACTGAAGATTGCACCACAATATTTTCTAATCACTTGCATAAAGTTAGCTCATTAATTTTCCCTCTAAAACGCGTACTTTTTGACCTAAAAACTGTTGCTATCAAGATGTTAGGCGCATTACGCTATTTATTTTGTCACGTATTATGCTATGATTCGTGATAAGGAGATCAAAGAAATGACAGCCATTGCCCATGTAAAAGAATATCTTGCCCACATACCGGAAGGGAAAGCATTCCCATCGAATGCTTTGCGACGTTTCACCACTACGGAAAATGTTCGCCAAATCCTAGGTCGCCTGGTTAAGACTGGCGAATTAAGACGAGTAGCACGTGGGATCTTCGTAAAACCCAAGTACGTGTCAAAAATAGGGGAAATATTGCCATCGGCGTCAGAAATTGCCGAGATACTTGCAAAGTCGACTGGAGAAACAATTACTATTCAGGGTGCTGAAGCCGCAAGACAATTACAACTGACCACTCAAGTGCCTATGCGCCTCATTTTTTATACGAGCGGAAATACAAGAACATTAAAAATTATTAACCTGACAGTTAAATTGAAACATGTGAGCCCAAGTCGACTGGTGGCTCCAGGTACAATACCTGGCTTGGTTATCTCTGCCTTATATTATTTAGGACGAGAAAATGTGACAATAATGACTGTAGAAATGATTAAACAACGCATTTCTTCTGAAGAATTTAATGCAACCATTAATTTAATTGAACGTATGCCAACTTGGATGTCCGATATATTTTATCGTTACCAACAAGAGAAAATAAATGAGTGATAGTTTTTTTAATTATATCAGCAGAAGAACAGTCCGCTCTCATCAAAAAAGCTGGTAATCAATTTGATCTACCAGATCTGATCATTGAAAAAGATCTCTGGGTATGTTGGTTACTTGAAAAAATATTTGCGCTACCGATACAAATGGCATTTAAAGGTGGCACTTCATTATCAAAAGTATTTGGTTTGATTAAGCGATTTTCTGAGGATTGTGATGTCACCATTGACTATCGAAATTTTAAACCAGAATTAGATTTGGAACATCTAAGTAAAACACAAATTAAAAAAGTGAGTGAGCAACTGAAGGAACAACTAAAGGTTTATGTTTCAGAAGTAATATTTCCTTATCTCCAAGAACAAATATCAAAAACTTTTCCTGGAAAAATGTTTGAGCTCACGTTAAGTGAAGATGGTGAGCAACTGCGGTTTTATTACCCAAACATGATGAACACACCATCTGGTTATTTGCGTGATCATGTTTTTACTGAATTTGGAGTCAGGAACAGCACCGAGCCTTGTGACAAGCATCTAGTCCTACCTTATTTAGCAGAGATTGTAGACAATGATTTAGATTTACCAAAACCCACGATCTGTACGTTATCGCCTATAAGAACTTTCTGGGAAAAAGCTACATTAATTCATGTTGAGTGTCATCGTGATCGCCTGGTTAAAACACCAGAACGTTTATCCAGGCATTGGTATGATTTATTCATGCTAAATAATTCTTGGGTTGGTGAACAAGCGTTATCTAGTAGTGAGATTTTAAAAAGTGTCATTGAACATAAAAAAGCATTTTTTAACGCAAGTTACGCAAATTACGACGATTGTCTATCTCAGAAATTTCGTTTAATTCCAACAGCATCCTATTTAGAAAATTTAGAGCAAGATTTTCGGCAAATGATAGAGGCAGGTATGTTTCATGAACCACCACTAAAATTTGATCAAATTACAGAATCATTAAAAATTTTAGAACAAACGATTAATAAGATATGAATATGCAACCTAATCAATTACAAGAAAAAACCTGGATCATTCAGCGCTGTATCAACGCTTTTAAAAATCAGTATGAAGACTGGCCCAATTATTGTGAAAAATTAATGAGTTGCAATGAAATGTTAAAAGCATTAGAAGAGTGTAACCAAAAATGGCCAGCGTATGAATTTCGCGGACATAAGACATAAGGTTATCCGTAATAAACTCTAGCATTTAATAAATACGCACAAAAAAACCTCTTAGCGAGAAAATTCCTTGATTAATTCTGCAAACTGACAGAATCACCGATACCAATTTTACTACTCATATCTTACACATCCTTCGTTTAATTCTAAAAATTAAAGTGCAAACACCAATTAGCCTAAACCTTTTTTAACTTCATAACTTGTTAAAAGTCGGCGTTTTAACCATACTGACTTCTCTAGAGTCTATATGGCCAACAGTGATCGAGGTTTTTTCAGGATACTTGAACGCAGTTAGAACCCCTTCACAAATTTCATGATCAGTTAACCATCGTTGTCCACTATCTTCCTCCATCCAGCCTAATACAACATTTTGCCGAAAAATATCGGCACGTGGCGTTGGATCAGTCTTTATACCTTCCGCAGGATCTCCAACGGCTGATCCATGTATACGAATAGAACACCCGCCTTTAATTAAAAGATCTTCAAAGAGTGGTAAACACCATAATCCATCTTCGTGGATCCAACTTATTAAAATATCTGCTTTGGGTTCATTTTTGAGAGAACAAATAGAAGCATTAACCGCGTTCTTTTCTTTCCAATCTAATCGTAATGATCTTGCACCAATATCCTTCGCTAGTGTGTCAGGGTTACGTGAAATCAAAAGAAGCTCATCAACTACATGAGAAATCTCTCGAGATGCGTGAGATAACATACCAGTACCACCAATTATAATAACACGTGTCATTGACTTTCCTTTTCATGAAACTGTTTAAATAAATTTATTTTTTCATTGATATTCGTGTGGTTTTTTCTTGATCTAAATTACATTCATTAATTTTTCTGGGTAATACTAAAGTATAAGTACAAAATTCTTCATCTTGCTTATAGCCATTTTTTTCATATAACTTCTGTGCAGCAAGATTAGTATGAGCTGTTTGTAAATCAACTCGGCTAGCACCGTCTTCCGTTGCAAAGGTTTTTACCGCACTTAGCAAGTCGGTCGCAACGCCTTCATATCTATGGTTCTCATCCGTATATAAATCATATAGTACCCAATACTTGGTTAACTCCAGTGAACAATATCCCGGGATCAATCGTGCAAATCCTACAACTTGATCACTGTCTTTATCCTTTGTAGCAATAAAAATAATGGATT
>JAFEDO010000089.1 GCA_018241565.1 Pseudomonadota bacterium | reverse complement strand
GTTATGATGTCGTCTATACTTATGCCTATCCACTCTTTCAGGAATGATTCTTTAATAGAGTCAGCACTTTTAATATGTCGTTGTTGTAACCCAGGCTTTAAACCATTTTCATCAAAATAATCAGGATTTTCTGCATAATCACCAAAAGTATAAAACGGAGTTGTATTATTTAAATTCGTTATGTCAAAATTCTTAATGCGTAATATATTATCGCTATCACGTTCTAGATTTATTATCATTCCACCGTGAGTAACACATGGAAAATACAAAGAGATCTCTTCTACTTCCTTTCTTTTTATAGGAGTTTGGTAACGTTGAAGCATCAGTAAGCGAGAAGCAATAGCATTCCGCTCATGCATTGGCACATCTTGACGATTGTGAGTTTTGAGAGTGCAATCAACTTTTTGCGATAATAAAAATAGTATCGCTTCTTTTTGAACTTTTAATGAGGCGTAATGAAGAGGAGTGTAACCCCTTTTATCTTGAGCATTAAGATTAAAGTCATTACCTTTTAAGTAAATTAATGCGTTGATATAACCGTGTTGTGCAGCCGTATGCGCGGGTGAAAATCCCGTAGATTTTTGGTCTTCAGAAAATGTTTTCGTTTTAAGATAATCAATAAATGCATTCTCATTATGCTCTTCATGAGAAAATGTATCATTTTCCCAAGTGTCAATACCATTTTCAGGCTCTATACAGACAGATTCTTCATGACGATACTCATCTTGGAAATAAATATATGGGATATATGCTGTTTTTATAGTAGACCAATTACTTTTGCAATGTTCGAGAGCTTCCTCATAGGTACCAAACCTCGTTAGTATTCCTCTATTAAGAATACCAGAAATTTGTCGGTTACTACCCTCATCATTACTAATCGTTTTAAATGGTCCAGAAGTAGAGTAAATAACGGTATATTCTTTCCTGAGATAGACATAGAATCTCTCTTTACTAGGTCGTGGTCGTTTGGGCATATTACTTAAAATATCTCATATATATCTAATCCACCAAGGTTTTTAGCTTTTACGCATGTTTAATAAGTGGGTCGCTAGCGCTTCCTTTCCACTTTTGGATCACTACTACTTGTTTCTTTTGATGAAGCAGAATCTAGCGGCTTCCCGCCAGATCCGAGAACACCCAATTTATCATATCCCTGAACGGTATCTTTTCTTTTTTCTGCTTTCTCTGCTGCTGCGACTGACTTTGAATCAATTGCTGCTGACTCTGCTTCCAATGCCAACCTCGCTTTTCGTTCTTCTGGACCCTCTACTCGACATTGCTCTTTCTTGACCCGAGCTTGCGATTCCTCTGCTTGGGATCGCCTTTTCTTTAGCAGAGCTTGTGCCTCTTCTGATTGATATTGTTCTTTCCTAGTTCGAGCTTCTGCTTCCTTTGCTTGGTATTGCTCTTTCTTAGTTCGAGCTTCTGCTTCTTCTGCTTGATACTGTTTTTTCCTGACTCGAGCACATGCTTCTTCTAGCTGGTCTGGTTTCGTTGTTTTAAGCTCTTGCTTACGCAGTATAATGTTTTCAATATTTTTTCTTATCTCATCTATCTCTTGGTCACATCTTTGGATTATCGTAAGAATTTCATCACCTAACTTCTTATTTTCTAAAGATAGATTAACTGGATCTTCACTGACAAAATCTTTCAATTCTATGCTTACCTTTGTTTGTGCTGGCATCTCTTCACTCTGATTTGAAATCTTATCAATCCAAGCATTCCAAAAGCTCTTACGTCCCTCTACTCTTTTCATCATTGTTTCGAAGCGGCGCATCATCCATGGAGTCATTTTAAATGGGTAAACGATAAGGCTTTTTTCCAACATTTCAGCAATCTCTACATCAAGAACTTCTGTTGTTCTCACTGATACTTCTGCCACTACATCTTTTATCTTCACTGTGCTTGCGGTCTTTGCTTCCGGATTTTGCTTGGCAGGGTTTTCTATCAACTGCTTTCCTTCTTCGAAAACTACTTTGCGAATATAAGCTTCTCTTCTTTTCATCTCTGCTTCAAATATTTCTTCTTCAAAAGTTGTAGGTTTTTGACTCTCCACTGATGCAAGACTTTCGTATTCTTTTAGTTGCTCACTAAAACGTTGTGTTTTCGATGACAATATTTCTCGTAGTAAAGCAAATACTCCTTTTATAATATTCCGTGATTGATCATTAGATTTATTGGGTTGTGACGACACATTAGTTGAAAGTAATTTCTTTTCTTCAGAATCAATATGCGCACTCCATGCCTTTTTGTGTGCTTCTATGTCTTCAGCACACAGAGTGCTTATTCCATCCTCAATTTCTCTCATTACTTGAGAGTAATATTTAACAGTAAATAAAATATCGCGACCTTTCGCTTCATAAGTTAATAACCATTTTTTCCATTCTGATAACTGTTGCAATACCCCTAATGTTTCATTACAGATATTATTTAAAACATCTCTCTGGTTTCGAGCTATTCCTTGAGTAGCATCTGATTTTTCCTTTACAACAGCATTATTAACTTCTGCAATAGGATAGCGCGTCAACATCCATTCTTTGTATTGCTGACATTCCTTTTCTGATTCTTCCAAGTTGAGAGTAATTTCTTCATCTAGGTGTGCTGATACGATAACGTTTCTGCATTTTCTTAATATTCCCCGCATACTTTGAGAAAGCGCGTGTTGATCAATGCGAGATCTTTTCTCTTCATCTCTAGTGGGTAATTGTATCTTGCATAAAGGTTCTTCTACTTGACTCAAATAGAGATTAAATTCATTCCATTCGTGTTGGATATTGATTTCTATTTTACTTTCAGATGATACTGCTCGCCTTGATTGATATTGCTTCCAAAGTGCTTCGCTACACCACCAATACTTTAAACGTAAAATATCTTCTATGTCTCGACTCCCTTGCGTTTGCATCAACGCTTTTAAATAGCAAGTGCTTAATTCCTCTGATAATTTTGAATATAATTCCTTATCTATCTGTTTCGTTTCTTTAGCACATTCCAACACGCTTAAGCTTCTTAACCCAAATTCCTTCAGCGATATTTTCGCATCATATATATCCGCTATAATCCGCTGGTTTCTTTCGTAAGATGCCTTTAGTTTCCTCTCTTGCTCTTGATATTTCTTACTCCTAAAAACGTGAAATCCAAATAGCTTAACTTTAAATCCAGGCATCTCTGTATACGAAAGTTCATAAGCATCCGTTAAACGTCTTAAAGCTCTATCTTTGTATCTTTGAGAATCATCTTTAGATAATCCATCGCTTGCTTCCGCGCAAAGGTTTGCATACTTCCATATTACTTGCTTCAATCTATTCCCTTTTGAGGGCGTCCAAAAATCACTTTCTGATTTCCATTCTTCCGTATCCTTCAATATTTGGATAACTCTCGCTCTTTTTGGGGCTTCTTCTTTTTCTTTCGATTT
>JAFEDO010000088.1 GCA_018241565.1 Pseudomonadota bacterium | reverse complement strand
GAATTTGGGATTTTCCAAGAGCACCCGTTAATTTTGGATCGGTCGGACCATACAAAGAAATTGTTGGTACTTCTAAGGCAGCCGCTAAATGCCCTAATCCTGTATCCATCGCAATAATAGCTTTTGCATTTGAAATGATTTGTGCAAGTTCTAGGAGTGTTTTCTTAGGTAAAATTTCTATATTTTGCATACCTTCTGCTAATCGTGTAGCACGTTCAAATTCTTGAGTATTTCCCCAAGGTAACTTAACAACAATCCCCAACTGCGTTGTCTTTTCTATTAATAATTTCCAATAAGATTCTGGCCAATGTTTAGTAGCCCATGTCGTTCCGTGAAGAAATAGCACATAAGGTTTTTCACCGAGATCAACAAAAATATTGTTACGCTGAATACCATAATCCGGAGTTGCATTCGAAAGCTCATATCCAAAAATCTTAGAAAATAATTCTCGTCCTCTACGAATGGCATGTTGTGATTGTGAAACCGAATATTTATTTCGATAAAAATAAGAAGCAATAGGCTCTCTGATAGATTGCTTATCAAGACCATATCTCTTACCATGTGCAATACAAGCAACGACGCAACTTTTTAGTAATCCTTGTGCATCAATCACCATATCATACTGATTTTCGCGTAAGCGTTTTATAAAATCATGTAACTCTTCACTAAACAACGAATGAAAAAATCGTTTGCGCCATCGTCTGATTGCAATGGGAAATATAGTATCTACCGATTTATGCCAACGAGGAATTTCTTGAAATGTTTCTTCAACAACCCAATCAAAACGAAGACCCGGAATTGCAGAAACTGCATCTGTCACTGCGGGTAATGTATGTATGACATCGCCCATAGAAGAAGTTTTAACTAAAAGTACTTTCATGCTGTCACACTATTTAATGCTTCTAAAACTTGGACTGGTTTTAAATCTTGCATACATTTTAAATGTTCTAGAGGACACACTCTTTTGAAGCAAGGGCTGCAAGGTAGTTGTAAAGTTAAAATCTCTACTTTGCTCGCCAACGGTGGTGTAAATCGAGGATCTGTTGAGCCATAAACAACAACTAATGGTTTTTCTAATGCTGCTGCAATATGCATTAATCCAGAATCATTACTCACAACAACATCAACGATTGATAATAAATCAATGGCTTCAGCCAATGCCGTTCTTCCCGTTAAATTAACACATTGTTGATTGGTTAATGCTTGGATTTGTTCCGCCACTGGCATATCGTTTTTAGAACCAAATAACCATACTTGCCAACCTTGCTTTAATTTTTCTTGTGCCACTTCAGCAAAATAATTTTCAGGCCAGCGTTTTGAAGGGCCAAATTCGGCACCAGGGCACAACGCCAATATGGGTTTTTGATCTTTTGACAAGTTTAAATTTTTCAACGTGGTCTGTAAGCTTGTTTGAGAAATTTGTAATTTTGGCCACAAAATAGGGGCTGGAGGATGATCATTGGCAGGTAATCCCAATGCCATGAATCGATTAACCATCAATGGAAAAGTTTTTTTATTTAAAAAACGAAAATCATTGAGCAATCCAAATCGCATTTCACCGAGCCACCCTGTTCGACGAGGAATCCTTGCTAAAAATGGAATGAGTGCTGATTTCCATGAGTTGGGTAACACGATTGATTGGTCGTATTGGTTTTTCTCCAATACTTTGGCAAGCTTATACCGTTCGCCCAAGTGAAACTGACCATGTCCAACAGGCATAGCAATTGCTTGGTGTACTTCCGGCATGCGTTCTAATAGAGGTCTCGTCCAATCGGGTGCTAGAACATCGATTGTTACCGTTGGCTCTTCTTGTTTTAATAGCTTAAACAAGCTTTGAGCCATGACCATATCACCTACCCATGCTGGGCCAACGATAAGAATTTTCGAGGCTTTTCTTTCAATTTTGGATTTTGTCATAGTCCCGCTATAATGCCCATCTTTCAAAAACCGTAAGAGTAATCAATATCATGGATTGGAGCAAGATTTTAGCGTTAATAGCGGCCATTTTGTTAGTGTGGCTTTTATTCCGATGGGTGCGGAATCAGCCAGAGCAATTCAGCCAAGAGAACCTTTCTAAGAGTTTTAAGACAATGGGCGTGCTGGCACTGTTGTTAATTGGGTTTATCGCGATTTGTGTCTTGTTGCTAAAGAACTAAAGCTGTCATCCTGAGCGTCAGCGAAGGACCTCGTGATACCGCCGAGATCCTTCGCTGACGCTCAGGATGACAATTTCAACTTAAGAAGGATATTCCAACAAGATACATTTCCCCAAATCTCTACTCACCATTTGCCAATCATCGCAATCCAGTTTGATACCACAAATGCCGCAGGGAAATAATGCAATAGTCAAATCTCCTGTTAAGTACTGCGCATAAATACTAAATTCAGGATTATGTCCAAAGAACAAAACGGTAGAATTCTGATTATTTAATTCCTTCGTTAGCTCTATTAATCGTTCTAAACTAGAAGCATACAAAGTTTCTTCAACATGAATTTTATTCTTAGGATAATCTAAATATTCTGCAAAAATACGTGCAGTTGTCACAGCACGTTTAGCTGAACTAGATATTATTAAATCGGGTTTTACTTCTAGATCTCTCAATTTTTCCGCCATTTTTGGCGCCTCACGAGTACCAAACTCACTCAATTCACGGTCGAAATCATTCTCGCCTGGCATCGCAGGGTAAGCATTAGCATGTCTAATCAAATAAAGATGTTTCATAAATGTTAATTCTTCTTGTCTTTACGTCGATAAATTCCTTCGGATACCTCTTCAAAAAATCGATACAAGTCTGGATGGTTGATCGGCGTTTTTTCTTCATCTTCTTCTAAATTTTGTTCAGCCACATAAGTAATATAGTCCGTGTCATCCACAAGCACGTGATACCATGGCTTATCTTTCGGAGGATTCGTTTTCGCAAGCATTTGATACCATTGCTCACTTTGCTGAAATTGAGGATCAATATCGACAATAATTCCTCTATAGTCAAATAGCTTATGATGGATAACCTGGCCGACATTGAATTTGGCGGTGCTTGTTGTTTCCATAGTTCACCCTCCATACTCCCTTAGACCTCAAAAGTAGGCAATAATTCCCTTCTTATCAAATTTCTTTTACTTTGGGCTGACGGCAGGCCAGCATAAAAGCCAGATTAGAGCCTCTCTGCCCGGGCGCGAGCGGGACATTGTAAACAATCCCCGAGTTACAAAACAGCATTTGTTGGTTTGTAACCCCATGCTGCCTTCAAAGTATGTATATAACTAAAGGATAGTGGATACCGAATCATGAGTATTGATACGCCAAAATCCATTGCGTTATTCGAAATTGGCCGACAATATCGAAGTAATAGCAAGAAATAGTCGCGCTATTATTGAATTACAAGTCCAATCCAAGGGCCCATTTGGAGTTGGAAATCGACAAAATGTCGATTTCCAACTCCAGACTCGATAGAAGTTTAGAAAAGAACCTTCTGCCATCTCGTCTTAATTCACACTGATGGTGTAAATAACTATGTAATCGATAGCGACTACTTTTCTAATATTATAGATATGAGTGAATTACTAGAAACGAAGACATAGTAAGTGCAAAACCATGTCAGCATTAACTACTGTGACACGCCCAAATCTATTATGTAATTCAAAATTGTACGATAATATCGAAATAACAGAAAGAAATAGCCATATTTACGCGAATAAAATACTACTCTGTATATTGGAATGATTGTCCGGTTTTAGTAATTAAAAAACATGGAGACTCTAATTTGTTCATACTAGATGAAACCAGGTCAAAATAAAAATTTTCACCTGGTTTCTTAATATCCTATCAAGGCATATTAAAAGGCATGCTACTCATTACCTTACTTTCTTGTATACTCTGTTCTAGGATTGGAGGTCTGCTTAAAAGAGCATTTTCAACTTCGCCCATTTTGTCAATTACCCTCTGTTCAGAACCTCTATGCGTACTACTAACAGGATGAAAAAATCTTTGTAAGAAGCTAGGTTGGTTTCTGTAATCTTCATAATTTTTAACTCTTTTGTCAGATGAACAACCTAAAGCTGAAATTGCAGCATCGCTTAAACTACTAAATCCTGAAACTCCACTTTCTAATTTCAGACGTCTTATTGCTTCAAGCTCTGGAAGAAGCTGAGATTGCAGATCATTTGTAGATACACTTTTTTTGTTATACACGTAAACTACAATTTCAGAAAATTTACTTTCCAACTCTAAAACTATTAGAATTTTTTCATCTATACTTGCGTTGGGTGCCACGAATTCATGAAAAATTTCAGAATAATCACGAATCATGTTTATGAGTTTTTGATCATCACCTCTATATTGAATCATTTTTTTCTCCTAAATATAAATTAAT
>JAFEDO010000087.1 GCA_018241565.1 Pseudomonadota bacterium | reverse complement strand
TTCATATAATGCTCGACCCTATGGAGTTTTAAAGAGTTGATTAATGATGAAAAATCTATGCTTTATTGTTTTTCTTTGTTTACTCACTGCTTGTACCACACGAGCACCCTTACCCGAAAAAATCGTGACAAGTCGTAATCCCAATTTGGCGACGAAACAAATTGTGAATACTTATGCGCCGGTTAGACAACCTGATTTAACGAAAGCTTTTACACGGAATGGCATCTCGTATCCACCTCGCAAAATAGCATTGCTCACATTTAAAGAAGAAGGAAAAATGGAGCTTTGGGCGCAAGGTGATACGCAACCAGTATGGACTTACATAAAAACTTATCCCGTCATGGCACACAGCGGATCAGCGGGTCCTAAATTAGAAGAAAACGATATGCAAGTACCGGAAGGGATTTATAGAATCACGATGTTGAATCCTCACAGTCAGTGGCATCTTTCCATGATGTTAAATTATCCCAATGAATTGGATCGTCAATTTGCAAGACAAGAACACAGAAGTCGCTTAGGAAATAATATTTTTATTCATGGAAAAAGTTCATCGGCGGGTTGTCTTGCGATTGGAGATGACGCAATCACAGAATTATTTATTTTGGTTTATCAAGTCGGTGCGGGGAATACTCGAGTTATCATTGCGCCTAATGATTTAAGATCAAAACCAGCAGTCACTGTATTAGAAGATCAACCTAAGTGGGTTCCAAAACTTTATGCAAAACTCACGGAGCAGTTACAAGAATTTCAATCGACTTAACATAAGAAAAACCTAGTGAACATAGCATGCATGTTCACTAGGCTTCGTTGAATTTTAACGGAAACATTGACTAACTGTACCTGGCACACCAGTAATCGTGTAATTATGACAGTAGATTTTTGCTGGTGGAGTCGTAGCAAGCCAAGGATAAGAAGTCTTCAGGCATTGTCCTGTGTATAAGACTCTAATCACTGATCCGCTAGGCCAAGCACCTGATCGTTCCATACTGTAAGCTAGGCATCGCTTATATGCTTTGTAAGCACGGCTGTATACCCAGTGCGTATGGTGATGGTGTCGAACTTTAACGTAAACTCGACCCGAAAAATGACAATCAGTGTTAATCGCACGTAAGTATGCATTTTCCCTTTGTTGTTTTTGCATTTCCGTTAAAGGTTGTGGGTTACCTGGAATAAAATCAGCAAAACTTAAGCTGCTCACTAATAGCAACGAAAGTCCTGTTACGATTAGTTTTGTTTTCATTGCAGTCTCCTTTACTAGAAAGTTAAACGAACTCACATGAATTCATAACCTATGAATTCTCCGCATCCATAGGTTATGATCAAAGTAATTTACTGTATTAAAACTAGTCTATTTTTTATTGTTGTCAATCTATTATCAATATATTGCTAGTGTTTCAATATATTAGATAAGTTTTTTTATTATAAGTTACCTAGGTGGAAACGCTATACACCCCGGACTACCGCCAGCACCCTTTGGTCCAGCCAGCTCAGGGCACTTCAATCCGTATCTCACCCCAGCGGCGTCATGCCATACGACTACCACACCACCACGTCCAGCTAGCCTTACACTTGCCCGTGTTCCATAGAAACGACCAGAGTTGGCTACACCATCTACAAGGCAAGCATAAATTGCTTTTTTGGTCATGTAACGAAAACCTATTGCAGTTGGATCCTGTCCTTTCAGACAACCACTTCTAATGGCATGAAGTTCTTGATCGATTGCTGTAGGAGTTACATCAAGACCTCCTGTATTAACACCTAACACTTGATGATCAGCAGCAAAACCTACGCTACTAACAAATAGCAGCGCAAGACCCATTAAAATTAGTTTTGTTTTCATCGCAGTCTCCTTTACTGGAAAGTTAAATGAATTAACACAAACTCAGAACCTATGAATTCTCCGCATCCATAGGTTGTAACCAAAGTAATTTAATGTGAAAAGCAATGGGGTCCGACCCCATTGCTTCATGCGTATCACTCACAGGAAGGATCGCCGACCTTATCAGTGATGTGACATGTCACTAGCGCTAGTGCACCGTATACCCCGGTTGCTGGTAGCGAAACTCTTATATATCCTCCTGATGATCGTGTTACCTGAGTTCCAGGATCAAAATTTGCATTTTTTACGATACATCTCGCCAACAAACGTTGATAACGATCTGCTTGCTCAGGACCCACGTACACGTTTCTCCCGACAGCAGTGTACGCTCGAGCTGAATTAGGATAGTTGATCCGACCGGGATACTGTTTCATGCTGTCGCAGACTAGTTGAGCAGCGTGAAGCCGCTTCCCCACTTCGTTAGCCACCCGTTGCTGTTCTCCTTTAGTAAATTGTTGTTGAGTTTGGTAACCCAAATCAAAACCTGGTGTTTCACCATCGCCGTAATTAGCAAAACTTGCGCCACTCATTAATAGCAGTGCAAGACCTGTTAAAATTAGTTTTGTTTTCATCACACTCTCCTTAACTTAAGTTTTGAATACGCCATCGTATTCAAGTGAAATGAAAACCCGAGCTCGCACCTGCAAGCTCGAGTTTCGTAACGGAAAAGAATGATCTTTTTTTATAAGCTATTATTTGGAATGCATGAATATGCACCCGCATTAGCGCCAGGAATCATGTAATTTGAACAAGATATTGTATATGGAAGTTCTCCCCCTCTTGCAGGAAAATCAGCTACAAGACATTGTCCATGATCCTTGAGTCTAATACGCGTACCACTTGGAAAAGCGCCTGACTTTTCCAACTCTGCTGCAACGCATTCTTGAAATCCAGCCTTAGAAGCTTTCTTTTTCGCTGGAACAGCATCCAAGCCAAAAAGCGTTGAGCAAGTACGCCAAGCAGCACCATTCGCATTGATTCTTAATGTTGCTTGTTCTTGCGTCACTGGTTGGCCTTTCGCATCTCCATGATGAAGATCAGTAACACCATTACCATCGCCGTAATTAGCAAAACCTGCGCCGCTCATTAATAGCAGTGCAAGACCCGTTAAAATTAGTTTTGTTTTCATCGTAGTCTCCTTCATACAAAGTTTTTGAATATCAAATATTCAAGTTGAATGAATCAGAGCATTTTTGAAATCAGTCACTATCCGAATTCATTATTCATCGATTTTTAGGCAGTGATAATGCTGTATTAAAATTAGACCGCTATTATATGATTGTCAATGAATTAGCCATTTATTACTAGAATTTCAATGGGTTATGTGGGTTAGAGGAAATGCAGCCAAATCCTGGGTTGCGCGCTTTAAAAGGCAAAAACGCTTACCCGGGCTACAAATGGAAAAGCAATGAGGTCAGGCCCCATTGCTTCGAAGTTATCAAGCACTTAACACTTGGCGGGTAAATGAGGCCCTTAAATAAAAGCCTCGTGGCAAAGTTAAGATTTTTTCTCCTTGTTCATCGATCCCCCAAGAGAGAGATTTGCCGTGCGCCGCTTTGGGGCGAATTTGTAAATAAGTTCCCAATCGCGCAGTGATCTTTTCTAACTGTCCTAAGCTCATCATATCTGTTAACTCTTGCCAATCTTCTTTCAGAATCAATTCTTGCTCTAACGAAGGACTCCACAAAATCGCTGAACCTATTCGTCGTTCTGGAATAGGAATATTGGGATCTGCTTCGATGGGGATCCATAAAACACGAGATAACTTTCGACGCACCAATGACGTTTCCCAAATTGTTTCAGATAAAGTTAACAAAGAAACACTGCAAACAAAGGTAGATTCTTTTGGCAATCCATTCTGATTCACCGGTAATGTTTTTAATTCTATTCCTAATGATTGAAAATCAGGTTCTGGTTTACTACCAGCAGATGCGCCTAAATGTATTTCGATTAACTGCCCCAACCAACCTTTTTCTCGCAATAAATTGATCGGTGCATTTTCACCTACGGCATGAGCGAGCTGCTGAAACGTCATCCCTGCAATCGCTTTTGCACGAGTTAATAATTCTATTTCTGAGGTCGGCGGCTTCGTGAACATTGTAAACTTCATTCCTACTGGTAAACTCCGTATCGAAATGCTAACAACTAACTTTTAAAAAGGCTACAAGGAGAATGTTATGGCTGTCACACCTTCTAATATGCTACCACTAGGCACTAAGGCTCCTGATTTTAAATTACTCGATACCATTTCTCATAAAATACTTTCTTTATCAGAACTTAAAGCAGATAAAGGCACTGTCATCATGTTCATTTGTAATCACTGCCCTTTCGTCATTCATATTCAAAAAGAGTTAATTAAACTAGCTAATGATTATCAAAAGAAAGGCATTGCTTTCATCGCAATTAGTTCCAATGATGCAGAAAATTATCCGGATGATGCACCTAATAAAATGACGACTGTCGCTAAACAATTAGGTTATCCATTTCCTTATTTATATGATGAAACACAATCAGTTGCCAAAGCATATCAAGCGGCTTGCACACCTGATTTTTACATATTTGATCATCAACTCAAATGTGCTTATCGCGGACAACTCGATGGATCACGACCTGGTAATGCAACACTAGTGACTGGAAAAGATATGAGAGCTGCTTTAGATAATTTATTGATGGGTGAACCAATAGATCCAAATCAAAAACCAAGTGCAGGATGCAATATAAAGTGGAAAACATAGAAAGGAGAACCCTATGTATAAACTCTGTTTTTATGTTCCAGAATCTCATTTAGAAACCGTAAAACAAGCTTTATTTCATATTGGTGTCGGAAAAATTGGTCATTATGATTGTTGTGCTTGGCAAGTCAAAGGCGAGGGACAATTTAGACCCTTAGAAGGTAGTAATCCGAGTATTGGCAAAACAAATCAAATTGAAAAAATTGAAGAATATAAAGTTGAAATGGTTTGTGAAGATTCATTGATTGAAGAAGCTATTATGCAACTGAAAATGGCTCATCCGTATGAAGAACCAGCGTATCAAGTATGGCATCTGCAAGATATTACACTACGATGTTTTATCGCCATTCCCATCGAAGAAAACGCAAAAAAACAAATTCAAAAAATTCTAAATACCTTACACTCTCGCATTGAAAATCCTCATATTCGATGGACGCCGCCAGAAAACATTCATCTCACTTTACGCTTCTTGGGATCAACACACCCTCAATTAATTTCAATCATTCAAGAAAAACTAGAAGAAACATTACAAACATTTTCTCGATTCACTTTAAATCTTAATCATATTCAACTCTTTCCTACTCATGGTATTCCTAAAGTCATTACTTTAGGCGCACAGCCAAATTCAGAAATTAAAGAGCTAGCAGCCACGATCGAAAATATGGCAACTCAGCTAGGATTTGAATCAGAGATTCGTCCTTTCACACCGCATATCACTTTAGCGCGTATGAAAGACGCAAAATTGCCAAAAATAAATTTGGACTTTGATCCTATATCTGTGGATGTGAGTAAGGTAACTCTTTATCACAGTAAAACCCATCAAGAAGGTGCTGTGTATCAAGTATTAAAAGAGTTTGAGTTGAAATATGCGGAATACTAAAAGAGAACTAGAGTACTGCATTGAGATCCTTCGCTTCGCTCAGGATGACAAAACATGTCATCCTGAGCGAAGCGAAGGATCTCAATGTACCAGGTACATTAAGCCAACCGATTAAAAACCAAATCTCCGCAAAGGTAGGTTTGTTTCACAATGCGATCATCACCTAACATCATCAATAAAAATAATTTATCGTTGATGGTTTCAGTTTGTTGATATCGATGATTCAGTAGCGGAACTTTTGAAGTATCCCAGATCACAAAATCTGCTTCTTTTCCAGGGAGAAAATTTCCAATGTATTTATCACTATTTAAAACTTTTGCGCCGCCTAAAGTCGCGGTATAAAAAGCTTCTAAGGGTGATAAAGTTTCGTTTTGCAATTGCAGAATTTTATATCCATCGCAGAGATTATCGAGTAGTGAAAAACTAGTGCCTGCACCAATATCACTACCTAATCCGATGTCTATTTTTGCTTTTTGAGCTTGTTTATAAGGAAATAATCCTGAACCTAAAAATAAATTAGACGAAGGACAAAAAACCAATTTTGACTGTGTTTTTGAAAGTTGTTGCAATTCATCCGAATTTAAATGTACGCCATGCGCGAAGATAGAACGTGAACCTAGAGCGCCTAATTTTTCTAAAATATCGACGGCATTTTTTGATTTAGGAAATAATTTTTGATACCACTCCACTTCCGCTTTATTTTCACAGAGATGCGTATGCATGTGAATATCTGGATACTCTTCCATCAAGCGCTTTGAAACTTGCCACAAAGATTCAGAACAGGAAGGAATAAATCGTGGGCAAACCGCATATCCTAATCGCCCTTCTCCCGCCCACTTTTCAATAAGTCCTTTTGATTCGGCGTATGCTTTTTCAGGCGTATTTTTTAATGCCTCAGGTATGTGTTGATCGCTTAATACTTTTCCCGAAATCAATCGCATATTTTTTTGCAACGCTCGATCAAATAAAGCATTCACTGACTCAATATGCACGGTAGAAAAAACTAAAGCGGACGTTGTTCCGTGACGCAGTAATTCATTCACAAAAAATTCAGCCATATCAGATGCATAATGAAAATCTGAAAACTTTTGCTCTACGGGATAAATATATTTTTCCAACCATGGCAATAACTGTTCGCCATAACTAGCAATCGCTTCTAATTGAGGATAATGCACATGGCAATCAATTAAGCCTGGCGTAATCAAATGATTGTGATATGCATAAACTGGCATTGAGGAAAGCACTTGAGGCAGTAATTGTTCGGCGGGTCCTACTGCTTTTATTTTTCCATTTTCAACAATTAATATGCCATCAGGATAGTATTCATACGATTTTTCATCGGTATTTGAAGAAGGTTCTGAAAGAAAGTGTAAAATTCCAGACCTATAAGCGATTGTTCCATCCATGAATTAATCCTCTGATACAAGAAACTATGTATATGTCATCCTGAGCATGCACCGTGTCATCCTGAGCGCCAGCGAAGGATCTCAATGTGGCTTCGAGATCCTTCGCTGGCGCTCAGGATGACACGATTCACGCTCGGTGTATAGATATCTTAAGCTTGTACCGCTTTTAAAAACATTTTATTCATGCGCTTAACAAACTGTGTAGGGTCTTCCAATTCACCCCCATCGGCTAATATGGCTTGATCCAGCAACAATGAAGACCATTCTTTAAACAAATCTTCATCAGGCTCTTTGTCCAATCGCATAACGATAGGATGTTTAGGATTCAATTCCAATATCGGTTTATTAGCAGGTACTGCTTGACCTGCGGCCTGCAGAATCCGTTGCATTTGAATACCCATATCGTAATCACCCACAACGATACATGCAGGAGAATCTGTTAATCGATGTGAAATTTGTACTTTTTCTACTTTGTCACCTAATGCAGATTTAACGCGTTCGGTTAAACTTGCAAAAACTTTTTCTTGTTCTTCTTGTTTTTCTTTATTAGCTTCAGGTTCCAATTCGCCTAAATCTAATTTTCCTTTCGCAACAGAATGTAATTTCTTGCCTTGATAATCAAATAAATGACTGACTAACCATTCATCGACTCGATCAGATAAGATTAATACTTCAATCCCTTTTTCTCTAAAGATTTCAAGATGTGGACTATGTTTTGCTGCACTGAAATTATCGCCCGTTACATAGTAAATTTTATCCTGCCCTTGTTTCATTCGAGAAATGTAATCATCTAGAGAAACATTTTGTTCTTCATTATCCGTATGAGTACTAGAAAATCTAAGTAGCTTAGCTATTTTTTCTTTGTTTTCATGATCTTCAATCGGACCTTCTTTTAATACATTACCAAACTGCTTCCAGAATTTCGTATATTTTTCTTTATCGTTAGCAGCCATTTCTTCGAGCAAACCCAAGATCTTTTTAATCGATGCTGAACGAATTTTTTCGATGATTTTATTATCTTGTAAAATTTCTCGAGAAACATTCAGCGGTAAATCATTGGAATCAACAACCCCCTTAATAAACCTTAAATAGGATGGTAAAAACTTTTCAGCATCATCCATGATAAATACGCGTTTAACGTATAAACGTAATCCCCAACGATGCTCACGATTCCACATATCAAATGGGGCATGAGAGGGAATATACAACAGAGTTGTATATTCTAATTTGCCTTCTACTTTTGTATGACTCCACGCCAATGGAGTTTCAAAATCATG
>JAFEDO010000086.1 GCA_018241565.1 Pseudomonadota bacterium | reverse complement strand
GTTTCTCCATTTTTGAGTTTGACTCGAATTAATTTATCGACAAAACGATTCCCAACCATGCTGTCTTTGGTCATCGCATGTAATTCTTTATCTAAGAATTCCCATCGTTCTTCCCAATTAATCTGTTCATATAATTCTGGAAAGCAATAACAAACAAAATCTGGGAATAATGTTTCTAAAATATCTTTCCACGCGGTATCTTGAGACGATTTTTGTTTTTCTTCGACATCTGACATAAACAAGACCTCACAAATTTTAAAGAATTTTAAAAATCCTAACCTAATTTGCAGATCCTGAATTTTGTATTTGAAACACTGATCATTAAGACTAGTGAAAGATGAAAGCTATTTTTTTAAATTTAAATAACAGTCACGAGCATTATGTCACAAACAAATTAAAACCGCACGAAGTCAGTTTTAAAATAATTAAATTATACCTAAAACACTAGTGCGTTAGGTATATCACTTTAGCTGGAATGAATATAACCCAAGTACACGTTACAAAACTTTAACGTGTACTTGGGCTACATTGAGATGTGATTAGCAACAGCTAATTACCAACGACGAGCGCCGCCAGCACCACCACGACCGCCTTCACGACCACCGCGGCTTCCGCCACCACCTTCAGTTTTTTCTCGAGCAATGCTAACTTTCAGAGGTCTACCCTGGAAATCTTTGCCATCCATTTTTAAAGCATCTTGTGCTGCAGCTTCAGTTTCGAAAGTCACGAAACCAAAACCTTTCAGTCTTCCTGTCGCGCGATCTTTAATAAGCATCACGTTTTCAATCGGACCATATTGATTAAATGCGGCTTCCACATCTTGTTCAGTAATACGGTAAGGAAGGTTACCCACATATATTTTATTCATCATTTCTAGATTCTCCAAAAAATTAACATAAATGCAAGATAGAAACTGGATTGTATTCTCAAGAGCCATTTTTAAAGATGGAACTTAAAAAAGGGTCATTCCGTCCTAGCAAGCGGAACTCATAATAGCACTTTTAAAAATACGTTCAAATTTTACGGAAACATGAGAATTAATAAGAAGGATTTTTAACGAGGAAAATTAGAAGATATAGCTTAAGGGATACAATCTAGAGGTTATAACCCGGGCTTTGCTAGCACGCTGTGCCCGGGTTATCTCTCACCCCCAATACCTAAAAAGTATCGGGGATTTTAAACAGTTTTACCAACGACGTCCGCCGCCAGCACCACCACGGCCGCCACGACCACCACGGTCGCCGCCTTCAGTTTTTTCTCTTGCCATGCTTACTTTGAGCGGTCTTTCTTGGAAGTCTTTACCGTCCATTTTCAAAGCGTCTTGGGCAGCAGATTCAGTTTCGAAAGTAACGAAACCAAAACCTTTCAATCTTCCTGTTTCGCGATCTTTGATAAGCATAACGCTTTCAATGGGTCCGAACTGAGAAAACGCGCTTTGCACATCTTCTTCAGTAACACGGTAAGGAAGGTTACCCACATAAATTTTATTCATCATTTCTGAATTCTCCAAAATATTAAATTAATGCATGATAGAAACTGGATTTCACTCTTGAAGAACCATACTAAGACGGGACTTAAACTAAAATTCATTTCTAGCTAGCGGGCGGATAATAGCACATTATTATACAAAGCGTTCAAGTTTTATTTAAAATAGCGTAATAAAACCCATCCATATTCTTCCAGCCAGGCAGTATCTGACGACCTATTTTCCGAGGAATTCCCCAAATTGCCTCAATTTTCAGAGCCTTAGCGTCTGCATTTAGGGAAATGAACCTCTCCAAAACCCAGACATTTTCTTCTGATAATACGGAGCAAGTGACATAAACTAGCCGTCCCCCGGGCTTTAAAACCTTCCAGCAACTCTTTAATAGTTCCAATTGAGCTCGAGCAAGTGCCGCAATATCCGTCTTTTGCCGTAATAATTTAATATCAGGATGTCGTCGTATCACCCCCGTCGCTGAACAAGGGGCATCTAATAGAATACGATCGAAGTATTGCCCATCCCACCATTGTTCGATTTGATTCGCGTCCGCGCAAATTAATTCGGCAGATAATTTTAATCGTTCACAATTTTCTTGAATGCGAGTTAATCGCTTGGGATCTTGCTCTACTGCAACGAGTCGCGACAACTTAGGTTCTGATTCTAAAATATGTGTTGTCTTCCCACCGGGTGCAGCACATGCATCTAAAACAAATTGATTTGGTTTTAAATCTAATAATTCTGCCGCAAATTGTGCCGAGAGATCTTGCACAGACACATCACCTTCTTTAAATCCTGGCAATTCAAAAACAGGCACTGCTTCTTGTAAAGTAATACCATTCTCACAATACTTACTCGCGTGTGCACCAATTTTTTGTTCTCCGAGTCGCTTCAAATAAATTTCTCGACTTCCATGTAATCGATTCACCCGTAAATTCATCGGAGGATATTGATTGTTTGCCGCAAGAATCGTTTGCCACTCAGAGGGCCAATCTTTTTTAATTTGATCGATGAACCACTTAGGATGTGACGTCTCTGCAACCAAATTGCCTTCTAATTTTTTTAAGATTTCTTCTTTTTGACGAAGAAAATTTCGTAATATGGCGTTCACTAATCCTTTCGCCGATGTCTTCTTTAATTCATGAACCACTTCAACAGTTTCAGAAACTATGGCATGTGAAGGCATACGTAAATAAAGCAGTTGATAAAGTCCCAATAAAATAACGACTTCAACTTCTGGATCAGAACACGGTTGATTAAGTAATGAATCTGCGATTGCTTTTAATTGCTCATACCAGCGACACACACCGAAACATAATTCCTGCACTAATCCTTGATCGCGAGCATCGTCTAACTTTTCAAAATATTCCGGCAATAAATCACTGAGCGAACGACGTTCTTGTAATAATGTATGAATGATTTGAGCTGCTAGGGTTCTTGGTTTCATTTATTGAAATACATCCCCGATAACCCAACGCTCTCTTTTAGCATTCAAAATATCTTGGACAGGTAAAATTTTTCCACCGGGCAATTGCAATTTAAGAAGACGTAAAACATTTTCACCCGTTGCAACATCTATTCCTTTTTTATCAATATGCAAAATAGTTCCAGGTACTTGATGAACAACTTGTGAAATAACTTCAGCTTGCCACACTCGAACAATTTCGCTATGCAACGTTGTAAACGCAATCGGCCAAGGATTGAATGCGCGAATTTGCCGATCTAGTTCTATAGCCTTTTTATTCCAATCCATCTTACCATCTTGCTTTTGAATTTTAGGAGCGTAATACACTTCTTCAGAATTTTGTTTTTCAGATTTCACGCGACCCATTTCTAAATTGACGAGTGTCATCAATAACGCTTCTGCACCTAACTGAGCTAAGCGTGTACTTAAAGAAACTGATGTATCATTAGGTTCTATCACACAACTAATTCGATTCAACACTGGGCCAGTATCTAATCCTTCATCCATTTGCATAATGCAAACACCGGTTTCAGTATCTCCTGATACGATCGCTTGTTGAATCGGTGATGCTCCACGCCATCTTGGCAGTAATGAAGTATGAATATTAATGCACCCATATTTAGGAATGTCTAACACTGCTTTGGGTAGCAATAAACCGTATCCCATCACTACCATTAAATCAGGTTGCAATGATTTCAAATGTTCTTGTTCCGCTTTATCTCGTAATGTGCGTGGTTGAAAGACTGGAATTTGATGGGCTGCTGCTAATAATTTTACGGGGCTCGCTGTTAACTCTCGACCACGACCCGCAGGACGATCCGGTTGTGTGTACACCGCACATAATGAATATGTTGAATCGATCAACGCTTGCAAACTAGGCAACGCGATTTCAGGAGTACCTGCAAAAATAATTTTAAACATGGATATACCTTAGGCTAAAAGCGTTTACGATCTTCTCGCACTTTGCTTTTTATATTTTTCTAATTTTTGAATGGCTCTACTACGTTTTAGATTACTCAATAAATGAATAAATAATTTTCCATCTAAATGATCAATCTCATGTTGAAAAACTTCAGCGAGTAATCCCTCTGCTGTTTTCTCAAAAACTTTTCCATGACGATCCAACGCTCTGATTTTAATTTTGTTAGGACGCTTTACGGCATCATAAGCAGAAGGAACAGATAGACACCCTTCTTCCATATCTTGCCAATCATCTGCTTCAATAATTTCTGGATTAATTAAAACGTAAGTTTCTTTTTTATCTCCAATGTGATCCACAACCGCCAATCGTTTAGCAATCGCAATCTGTGGCGCTGCCAATCCCACACCACGATACGCATACATTGTGTCAAACATATCATCGATCAAGGTTTGCAATGCATCATCAAATTGTTCAACGGGTTCAGCGACCTTAAGTAAAACGGGATGCGGGTAGTAAACGACTTTGCGAATTGCCATGGAAAGCGAGTACCTCTATTCAGTAAAGACCGGCGATTATAGGCGAAATAAGACAGATATTAAAAACCTTTTTTAGAAAAACTCATTATTCCATAATTTCTCAAGGAAAACTTGCCAAGGTAAACATTCAACTTGTCCAAGTTGTTTTACTTCACTTTCGAAAGAAACAATGACTGATTTTTTAACTTTGTGTTCGGAGGCTAACAACTGCAAAGATCGCGTATCTGTTTCATCGATACGTTTTGAAGTTTTTATTTCAACGGCCAAATCCATTTCTCCCAAAATAAAATCCACCTCTTGCCCTGAAGAGGTACGCCAAAAGTAAATCGGAAGTTCTGGATTGATATAAGCTTTATAAGCCATCAACTCAAGCATTATATAGTGTTCAAACGATTTTCCAAATTCTGCAGTCCCTATTTTAGGTTGACGTCTCAATAGATAATTCGCTAATCCTACATCAAATAAATAAAATTTTTCAGTTTCTATCAAACGTCTATTCACGACCTTTCGCCACGGCTGTAAACGAAATCCTAACAGAGTATCTTCCAAGATTTGAAAATAACTACGCACAACTTTCGCGCTAACACCCGTTTCTCGCGCCACATTTGTATAATTTAATAATTCACCCGTTGTGAGCGCAGAAACACGTAAAAATTCTGAAAATGCCGGGATATTTTGAACTGCAGCTTCTGCAATGATTTCTTCTTTTAAATAATCTGCAACATAAGAACGAAAATCTTGAATGGGATCTTCTGAAAGAACATGCGGTGGTAACATGCCTGTTATCATCACATTTTCAATATCTATATTCTTCACTTCCGGATAACAAAGAGGCGTCATCGTATAACGCCATGCACGCCCTCCTAATAAGTTAGCGCTATCCCGTTTTAATTTACGTGGGCTTGAACCCGTCAGAATAAAAGAAATATTTTTATTTTCAATTAACCAATGAACCTCATTTAAAATGGCAGGAACCATTTGTACTTCATCAATGATGATTCGGTTTTTTGTAGAAGCATAACGTTCACGTAGTAGTGCAGGGCGCGAAATATATTCCGCATAGATATCCGTTTTTAAAAAATCGATAATGAGGTCTTCTGCGAAGTGCTCGCGAAGCCAATAACTCTTCCCAACTTTGCGAGGGCCCCACAGAAATGCCGACTTGTTTCTGGGAAGCTCCATTTTCATGATTCTTGATAATATATCCATAGAGGGCAGTTTATCCGGATAAACTGCCCTGTCAAGGCATTTTATCTATTCTGCTGACAAAACCGTAAAAATACCTGGTTATTTTACATGTAGACTGGAAAAGAAGAAGGCTATCCTGAAGCGAAAGTTATTTTACTTCTAAAAATACTTCATTGTTCCAGTATTGCACAAATCTTAAAGATGATTTATATTTCAACACAAAATGTCGTAACAAGAGGCACCTGATGAAGTTCAACAGCGAAGAAACACGTTTAGCACACCCTGAAGCGGGAAAAATCCCGCAGGGGGTTTTTGAAATATTTTTTGACCGCTATCTCTACGAAGAAAGAGAAGCGACTTTTGCCCAATACTTTAATGAAGAACATCAGGCTTTAATGAAAGCCCAATCTTTGGAAGAACTGTTCAAAGAATTGAACCGATTATCCAAAGAACAACCATTACAAACTCAAGAAAGCAAGAGGCTTTGCCTCATCAGTATTATTTACGGGCATCCAGACCTTACGACAGATGAGCTCCTGAAAATAGCATCTCAAGAATTAACACTACCTCCGGAAATAGTATTCCAAGTTAGCGCGTTAACCGGGAGGCTCGACGTCTGTAAAAAACTTGCAGAGGAAGCGAAGAAAAGTAACCCAGATCAATTGGAAAAGTTACTTAAATATCCTCTCGGGCCAGTAGATTACTCTCCATTTTTTTTTGCTTGCCTCGACGGTCATCTAGATCTAGCCAAGTGGTTATTCAATCTTGCCAACGAAAATGAAACAACAAAGATACCAATAGGGCCTATTGTCTATAGAGCTTTTAGCGAAGCATGTGGCAACGGTCATCAAAATGTAGCAGTCTGGTTATTAACCCTTGCTTCTGATGTAAATGAAAAAAAAGCCATGTTGAAAGGTGAGCTAGACTATGACGCTTTTTTCAAAGCATGTGGCAATGGTCGCGGTAATGGTCATCAAAATGTAGTAGTGTGGTTGTTAACCCTTGCTTCTGATAAAAATGAAAAAAAAGCCATGATACAAAGGTATCTATCTTTTATCCCAAATTGTGGCAACGCTTATCCAGAACTAACCGAGTGGTTCTTAAACCTCATTACAGAGCTTTTTGATGATAATGAAAAAAATGACATCGTAAAAAATGTAATGACCCCAGCTTTTGTCAACGCATGTAGCAATGGTCATCTAGATCTAGCCAGGTGGTTATTAAAATTCATTGCAGAGCTTTTTGGTGAGGATGAAAAAAATACCATGATAAAAAGTGGAATGAACTCGGCTTTTAGGCAAGCATGCGGTAACGGTCATCAAAATATAGCAGAGTGGTTATTAAAACTCATTGTAGAGCTTTTTGGTGAGAATGAAAAAAATGTCATGGTAAAAAGTTCTGTGAACGCAGCTTTTCTTAGCACATGTAGCGACGGTCACTTAGATCTAGCAAAGTGGTTATTAACCCTTGCCTCTGATGAAGATGAAAAAAAATCCATGATAAGTGGTTCCGTGAGTCATTTTATTTTTAGAGAAGCATGCAGCAATGGTCATCAAAATGTGGCAGAGTGGTTATTAACCTTTCTGAGCGAAGATGAAAAAAAAGCACTAATAAACTCTGAGTTAGGCTATGCAGCTTTTATCTTTGCATGTCGCAACAACCATTTATCAATAGCCAAATGGCTACTCAGTTTTGCCTCTAGTGAAACCGAAAAAAAAGACATGATAAAAGGTTTTGACGAGATTTCAGCTTTTGGTGAAGCATGTATCTACAGTCATCTAAACATTGCTCTGTGGTTATTATCTTTGCCTTATTCCAGTGAAGTGTTTTCCTGGGCTGAGCGACATTATGAAGAACCTTTGTTTAGTTCAGTAATTCTCTTTCATGTTAATAATTATTTGTTGGATTTAAGTCAGCAAACTGCAGTTGTAGAAGAATTTGATTTTTATGACAACGCAAATCAATCAAGAGGTGAACAAGCTCTCAAAGGTTATTACGTACTTCGTTACTTAATTCGCCAAAGTGAAACAAATCAAATTAACGATTTAGAAGAACAAATAGAACTCTTACTTCAAATCCCCGCCGTTAGAGAGTTAGTCATTCTAAATGCTACAAAAACACAACTAGAATCTTCTGAAGAGGATCTTGCTAGTCAGACCAATGAAACACTCCGCCTAAATGATATAGAAACAGACCTAGGATCAGAACAAGACTTCGCTGATCAGACCCATGAACTACTCGACCTAGATGCCGCAGAAACAGATCTAGAATCTGAAGAGGGCTTTGCTAGTCAAACCAACGAATTACTTCGCCTAGCCATCAATAACGAAAATGAATCTATCACAGCACGCCTCATGGCAATACCTGTTCTCAGAGAAGAAGCCGCACGAAATAACAATTATGAAGATGCTGGTGGTCTCGATTTAAAAAAACTTGCAAAAGACCATGAATCATCACTAACGGGTTTAACACCGAAAGAGAAAAAATTATTAGAAAAAGTAGAAGAGCACTACAAAGAACGGGTAGCTCAAACGAAAATCGATATCATTGTTAATGAAGAGCAAGTAACTAAAATAGGAATCGATGCCATTATTGATGAGTTACGTCACCATTTGCAAAAAGAGTATGAAGCATATCCTGAGCAAAGACAGATTAAAATTGACGAGCAGACTTACGACTTACCTTTTGAAAAAGAAAAACTAGATACATTTATTCAACATGAAAATTTTGATGTCCAAACGAAATCTAGTATTTATCAAGTCTATTACCAAAACGTCTACCACACCGCTTATCGATATCTCTTAAAACCTAACCCCTGGATATCCATGCGGGCGTCTTATGTTAATGTTGATCCCAATAACCCTCAACAACGCTACTCCACTTATGAAGAATACAAGTCCATGATTGCTTACCTATGGACTGCTGCCAGCGACGAGTTAAGCAAACCCACCGACGAAGACGTCACTGTAGAAGATAGACAAAATTTATTTATCCGTGAGATGGCTTACACTAACCGTTCACATAACTTCGATAACTGGAGAATCAAAGAAGATGGAACTTCTGAAGAATATGATGATCTTGAAGGTGATAAACCTTCTTGTTTTAGTGGTGTAAAACGACGCTTATTTCAGTCATTAATGTATCACGAACTTTATGAGCCAGGAAAACGATTAACTAAAGATTTGATGCTGCAATTTGTGACCGATGCCGTTCGCGAACATTACCGAAAACAATTGATCGTTTTAAGTTTGAAAGCGCTAAAAGAACTTAAAGAAAATGCCAATGACGTCGCATGTTTAATCAAAGAAGCTGATGCTACCATCAAAGCAATGAATGTTGATAAAGAAATCTTTGCCAAAAAAATTAAGCAAGACTTAAAGACTAAATATCTAAACCAAGCATTAGCGTTTTATCCTTTCATTAATAAAATGTTTGATTCAAATTCTAGTAACAATCTTTTCATAGATGCTTTTTCAGCAGATCACGGTAATTTAAATACTTTATTCGACACATTAATCAAACAGAAAGAAATCGTTTTGGAATTAATACAACAAGGAAAAGAAATCTCTGATGTGAAACAAGGGTTAATTGTTCAATTCGGTTCCGCTTTACTCGTCGACACAAACACAGATGAAATCACTCAATTCATTGAAATAGAAATGGCATCGAAACAAAAAAAAGCAGAAGTAAATCCACAAGGATTTTTTAAGGATACACAAACTACAAAAGGATCTACAGAAATACCATCGGTTGAGAAAGAAACTTCTCCCATCCCATCTGCAGAAAAACAACAAATTGACGATGAGAAAGAAAGCACTGCCACTAAAAAACACTCTCAATAAAAAAACTTGCTTATTGTTTAGATTCTCCAAATAACTCATCAAGTTTTTTCCCAACACTTTTAATAACTACTTCGACACTAGGCAGTTTAGCTATCTGCTTTTTTAATCTCATATCCCAATTCACTTTAAAACTATTGTTTAATAAACGCGGTTTCAAAATATTTAATGTGGGAGAAAACCCATATTTATTTTTAAATATTTTACAAACTTGATCAAAGCTAAAATCAAACTGGTTAGTTCTTTCCAAAAGAAACCAAATGTCAAAAAGATCTCGAGGCTCATTCCGTGTTATTTCAGTTAACATCCCGAGTTTATTTGCCAAAATTGTATTTAAAGTCATAACAGAAAGCGTTTCTGTTATCGTTCTTAAGTCGCTATAAGATTCAATTATTTTTTTATCGGCTATCTCACCATCTAAGCTCCTATCCATTGTAAAATCTAAGCGTACTTCTTTAGGAACACCACCAATTTCATCATATCCAGAATATTTGACAAATAATTGGATTCTATCCTTTTCTACAGTAATCCCATCGAGATCAATTGCTAAATTAAGGTTTGCTTCTTCACGTGCTTTTTGTAATACCTCTAATTCTTTCAAAAGATATTCTTGTCTAAACCGACCAGAACTTATTAAATCAATATCTTCTGAATAACGATGCTCTTCAAAATACATTCTTTTGATGGCAGTCCCACCATAAAATATAAAATTATTTTTAAGCTGACTCTTTGATAAACAAAATAGAATCCAACTTATTACATAATCTTTTTCAATGGTTTCTCCCGGAACCCCATATTTATCAGCTGCAGCATTTATTTCTGTGATTGGTATCATTCCCATACTCCCATTTTTAATTCTTCAATATTTATATTTAATCGAACACGCCAACGACTCAAATAGTTGCCTTCCTTCATTCCATCTGGATCAAGGAAAATAAAACCTTTTGAAGTAGTGATGATTCTCAAAAGTGAAGGAATATAATCAAGACCTAATTCAAACACTTCCAAAATAAATCCTAGCCGTTTAACAGCGGCTTTCGTATGAAAACGCTCAGCATATGTAACCATCTTTTCCCAATCAATATTTTTTTGTTTAACCCATATGCCACGAACAATTTCTTTAATTCCACCACATAAATCTGGTCGTGCTAATCCATCCAACAATGTTCTTTCAAGATCACTAACATTTACTTTATTTTGATTAGTAATCCAATGTACAGAGCTCCCCCAAAAATGTTCTGGTTTAGAATAAATAAAATGGTAAGTCATGTTAGATTTTTTTTTGATATTTTTTCTTTCAAACATCGTGTGGTAAGTAATATTAGAAACTTCTTTAACGTTTTTTCTTTTGAACGTGGTGATGGTTATATCAAACAAAGGATGTGTCGTCATACCGTGAAGACGCATAGCACTGTAATGCGAAATAAAATAATCATTAGGCGCTGCTAATTCTCGAGCGATTAACGGCCAGTTATCCAACTGAACGCTTTCTTGGCCCATTTGCAAAATGATATAAACGCCCGACTTTATCCGAGCTATGATGCCTCGTTCGATAAGCTTACATAAGAACTTTGTTGTTTCGTGATGCCCTTTTCCATACACCGCGGATGCCTTTTCGAGCGTGAAAGTACTGCTGCCACTCTGTTGCAGCTCACTGATAAACCTTGCACTGACTGTCCCAAGCGTCTTTAAAGGAGGTAATATATCTTTCATAATAACATTTTATGTCATGAAAGCCCCCTGTCAAGCGGCTTTCATGACATACAGTATTATTTTTCAATTTATATTGACTTATATTTACACTAATTCAAAATGATGGGCCGCGATTTATCCGGAGAACATCATGACCCAAGATCTACCCCACTGGCTCGCGCTATCCTTTTGCCAAGGCATTGGCCCTAGGACAACTGCGCACCTACTCAGTCATTTCAAGGATATACAATCCATTTTTCAAGCCTGTGCCACAGAACTCAAATCTCTTAAGCTCAGTGAAGAAGCGATTTCTCAACTCCTAAACCCCGATTGGAAACAAGCTGAAGAAGCGCTAAAGTGGCAGGAACAGCCTAACCATCACATTATCACCTGGGCAGATGAAGCCTACCCCAAGCGGCTGCTAGAAACGGCCAGCTCGCCACCCCTCTTATATATCCATGGGTCTCTAGGCCTTTTAAACAGCCCAGGCATCGCGATTGTTGGCAGTCGGCACCCTAGCCCCATGGGCAAAAGCACTGCCTTAAAAATGGCCTATTTGCTCGCCAAAGCAGGCCTTACCATCACGAGTGGCATTGCACAGGGTATTGATGGATCTGCGCACACAGGGGCTCTAGAGGCCAAGGGAAGCACCATTGCCGTCATGGGCACAGGTCTATATACCATTTATCCCCGCTCCCATCGCAAATTGGCGGAAAAGATTGGTGAACAAGAGGGGGCTCTAGTCTCTGAATTCCCCCTAAATATGCCCCCACACGCCAAGAACTTCCCTATCAGAAATCGGATTATCAGCGGCTTAAGCCTAGGCACTTTGGTCGTCGAAGCCAACATCAAAAGTGGTTCTCTGATCACCGCGCGTTATGCCAATGAGCAAGGGCGAGAAATCTTCGCCATCCCAGGCTCTATCAATAACCCACTCACCAAAGGATGTCATTTTTTAATTCAGCAAGGCGCGAAGTTGGTTGAAACTGCAGATGACGTTTTAGAAGAACTAAAACCCCTATTTTCTGCCACCTCAACGGTTGAAATTTCCAAACCTAGCCTCAACATGGGCTTAAAAGAACTTGATAATCAACAACAAAAACTAGTAAAGTGCCTCGGCTTTGAAATGATGGGGATAGATGCATTGGTCGAACAGTGCCGCTTATCAACCGCTGAAATCACTGCATTACTCGTAAGATTAGAATTAGAGGGATATGTAAAATCAGTCCCT
>JAFEDO010000085.1 GCA_018241565.1 Pseudomonadota bacterium | reverse complement strand
GAGGAAACAGCGCGTTGTCATCCCGGCCGAGTGTTGGGCTTTTGCAACACGAGAGCCGGGATCCAGCGTCGTTTTGCAATGCTGACTGAGATTTCAAAGATTTTATTTTAAGAGAAACATATGACTGAAGCCGTAATAGAACAAAGCGAATTACTGATTGAAGAACGTCCTCTTGCGATTGTCGAAGGTAAACCTTTCATCACAATGCCAGATGATCTTTATATTCCGCCCGACGCTTTAGAAGTGATACTAGAAACTTTTGAAGGTCCTTTGGATTTATTGTTGTATCTCATCAAAAAACAAAACTTAGATATTCTGAATATTCCGATTGCACTGATTACGCGTCAATACATGGAATACGTCGATATCATGAAAGAATTGAAATTGGAATTAGCGGCTGAGTATCTCGTCATGGCTGCTATGTTAGCAGAAATTAAATCTCGATTATTATTACCACAAGTAAAAAATGAAGAAGGCGAAGAAGTTGATCCTCGTGCAGAATTAATTCGTCGATTGCAAGAATATGAACGCTACAAAAAAGCGGCAGAAGATTTAGAACAATTACCACAGCAAGGTCGGGATGTGTTTCTTGCCATTGCTGAAACACCACCATTGGATGTGCCTCGAGTGTTGCCACCTGTAGAACTCAAAGAATTATTACATGCATTTAAGCAAGTATTGATTCGCGCGGAATTAAATGCGAGTCATCATGTGCAGAAAGAAGTATTGTCAATTCGGGAACGTATGACACAAGTGCTCACTAAACTACAGCACTCAGGTTATATTGGTTTTGTTCATTTGTTTCCTCAGACAGAAGGTCGTATGGGTGTCGTCGTGACTTTCATTGCGATCTTGGAATTAATGAAGCAATCACTCATTGAAATTATTCAAACAGAATCTTTTGGTTCAATCCATATTAAAGTACAAGGTTAATGGAGCGCATGATGGATATTAATGAAGTAAAGAAAATTTTAGAGGCCGTAATTTTTGCAGCAGGAGAACCTTTAAGTGTTGATCGCTTAAAAGAACTATTTGTCGATGAAGAATATCCTTCTAAACAAGAATTGAAAAAAATATTAGAAGAAATGACAGCAGAATATGAAGACCGTTCTATTGAATTTAAACAATTAGGCACAGGCTTTTGTTTTCAATCTAGACAAGAATATAGTTCATGGATTGCAAAACTCTGGCAAGAAAAACCTGCGAAATACTCACGAGCATTATTAGAAACGTTAGCAATTATTGCTTATCGCCAACCGGTGACCCGCGCTGAAATTGAAGATATTCGTGGTGTTGCAGTGAGTTCAAGTATTATTAAAACGTTATTGGAAAGAGAATGGATTTCTCAAATTGGACATAAAGATGTTCCTGGAAAGCCTGGTATTTATGGAACGACTAATCAATTTTTAGATTACTTTAGTTTAAAAAGTTTGAGTGAGCTTCCTCCACTGTCTGAAGTTAGAAATTTCGAGCAAATGGCTGAAAGTCT
This sequence comes from Pseudomonadota bacterium, assembly GCA_018241565.1. Classification (GTDB taxonomy): domain Bacteria; phylum Pseudomonadota; class Gammaproteobacteria; order JAFEDO01; family JAFEDO01; genus JAFEDO01. The sequence goes on along the minus strand of JAFEDO010000085.1, from coordinate 2,462 downwards.
ACAAACCTCGTTACCGTTAGAAGAAGCAGAATCATCAGAAGTTTCAACTGATGCGACTACAGAAGAGTTAGAAGAGTCTGAGGAAGTTGTGATTGCTGAAGGATTGGAAATGGTCTTGGATGAATCTGAATTATTAGAAGTAGAGATGTCTAAAATAGTCTTGCGTGAAGTTGAAGAGGAAGTAATTTAGCATCTACAAGAAACAAGATTCCCTCCCCCGGTACTCCAAAGTGAGGAAGATATTATTCCCTCCCCCGGTACTCCGGGGGAGGGCTAGGGTGGGGGTATGAAGTTCGAAGAAAAAAACCTCAAGCTAGCAAGAGTTCTCAGAAAAAATATGACAGATGCAGAGTTGAATTTATGGCAAGCTTTGCGTTGTCGCCAGATTGGTGGATTTAGATTTCGTAGACAAGTATCTATTGGTTCATATATTGCAGATTTTCTTTGTAAAGAAAAATCTCTCATTGTCGAAGTAGATGGAAGTCAGCATTTTGATCAAGCGACTTATGATAAAGAAAGGACTCGATGGCTAGAGGAGCAAGGATTTCAAGTATTAAGATTTTGGAATAATGAGGTTATGCAAAAACTAGATTCGGTTAAAGAAGTTATTTTGTTAGCGTGTTTGAACAACTGATGCCCCCACCCTAACCCTCCCCCGGAGTACCGGGGGAGGGAACATGAAGTTTATATATTAAGAGACAACATGAAAGAACGGTTACAAAAATTATTAGCGCAACATGGATTAGGTTCACGTCGAGAAATTGAACGTTGGATCAGCGATGGTCGAATCAAAGTGAATGGAAAAGTCGCTGAACTTGGGTTACAAGCAAGTTCAGAAGATAAAATTCAAATCGATGGACGTCTCGTTAAATTCCATCACAAAAAATCTGAATTACCACGAGTCTTGATATACCACAAACCTGACGGTGAAATTTGCACGGCACACGATCCTGAAAATCGCCCGACCGTTTTTGAAAACTTACCTAAAATATCCTCTGGCAAGTGGGTCATGATAGGCCGCTTAGATGTGACCACTTCAGGACTATTATTATTTACAGATGATGGTGAATTAGCGAATCGACTCATGCATCCCAAATACGAACTAGAACGTGAATATGCGGTTCGAGTTTTTGGTGAAGTGACGGATGATATGTTAGAAAAATTAAAGCGCGGTGTGAAACTAGAAGATGGTATGGCGAGTTTTGATGATGTGCAATTCGCGGGTGGTACAGGTGCGAATCGTTGGTATAACGTGACATTGCATCGTGGGAAAAACCGAGAAGTGCGACGATTATGGGAATCCCAAAATGTGACAGTGAGTCGATTAATGCGGATCCGCTACGGTAGTATCTTTCTTCCTAAGGGTTTACGAATGGGTCAATATCGCGAATTAGATGAAAAAGAAGTGAAAGCCCTTTTGAGCCAGCTAAGCAAATCTTAAGATAAAAACCCCTCTATTTTGCCCATTTTATGGCTGTTTTGGCCTAATATGCCTGAGTGAGAGCGTTTACTCTGACCCTGACAACCTCCTAGATAAGCTATTTAAGTGATTAAATATTTGAAAAATATTTGATCACTTAATAATTCCTTAATATTGCGTTGATATCATGCAGATAGTTTTAACGCTAGGAGAAGTACATTATGTTTACAAAAAAACAATTGTTTTCTATGGTTGTTACTGCGCTTATGTTTGGTAAACATAATGCCGCTCAGAATAACACTGCTCAGAATAGCACCGTTTGCTTTGATAATAATTTTCAAGTGTATAAGAGTCTTAGTGGCGATAATAGTTTCGCTTTTAGCCAAGATCTGGGTAAATTTGGTGACCCGGTCAAGGAGATGGCAAAGAAATGTGATTTAACTTTTGATGAAGTTCCTCCTCCTCAATTTTGTGGTGAGTCTACCGAGTTATTTGGTTATGTTTTTGCTGATAAGCCTTATCCGGGTACTTCCATGATTAGTTCAAAGAAAGAAGGGCCTGCCTACGATTGTATAGAAAAATTTTCGGATGATTATGTGTCTAACGCAAAGCTCAATATATGGCTGGGTCCAGTGATACTGTTTACTTTACCAATAACAGTCACAATCGCTATATTACTTTCAGCTGCTATTTCACTCATTATTATTGGACCCCCAGCCGCTTGTGGATGGCTTCTTTTTCACATTGTTCGAATGACATTGAGATATTTGCATGACGAAATGGCTTTGGCGCAGCAGCCACAGTTGTTGGATATGGGGGATAATACTTCCAGCTCCTGCAATCCCTTCGGCAATTGTTGTCCGAATACTGTGAGAGGTTATCAAGAGGTTGATGGTGATAATGATGATTGCAATGATGCTGTTGATAATCCGAATGAAAACAGAAGTTACCAAAATTCACTGTAGCCTTAACAACTAATTTCGCCCTGTTTCAAAGGGGGAAAACACTGAAAACTCAGAGTAGGAGATACCGCATTATGATT
>JAFEDO010000084.1 GCA_018241565.1 Pseudomonadota bacterium | reverse complement strand
CCCGAGTGAACCTTTATCACTCTACTAGAGGCCGAATATATGACTGCATCTCTATCTTTATTGCTACTTATATCTAAATCTTTCCTCTTGCAATATGGTTGGGTCCATATATGACCCCATTGCTTAAGTGTTTTGTAATTCTTTTAATCTCGACTCAATATGTTGTCTTAAATTTCGATCGCCGCCCGCCATTTCTTTGGCGTGTCGAATTTGTTGAATCGCTTGTGGAATAGCACCCATTTGAGCAAGCGCTTCACCGTGAACTAAATAAGCTTCTGCTGGGTGTCCTGAATCCCATAAGGCGCGAGCTAATAAGAATTTAAAAGCAACTTGATTACGATAATTTAAACTCGCTCTTCGTAATACTTGAACCGCTTGTCGATTATGCCCAGAAATAATCAGCGTTTTTCCATATTCTAATATGAGCGGGTAATTATTAGGATGAACGAGCGCTGCTTTTTCTAGAATAGATAAAGCTTTTGCATCTAATCTTTCATCGCTATAAAAATTGGCTAAGGTCATTGCATAAATATCGTTTCCGGGATTTTGTCTTATCAAATCTTGAATGATATTTATCGCTTTTTGATTTTCATGATTTTTAAATAAAGCAAGTGCATATCCATATAAATAATCTGAATGGTAACTACTGTTTTGAGTAAGTTTGTTTTTATAAAAATTTAATAAAGAATAAAGATCATTCGTTGTAAAAACCCGAATACGTTCACGGACTAAACCATAATTTTCGCTACTGTGATATTCTTTTCGTGAAAATTGACTGGCGCGATTTTGAGAATCCCCAATACGATCAGGTGTGACTGGGTGATTGAGTAATATGGCAGGATAATTCATTTGATAATTTTCTGCTTGTTGTAATTTACCGAAGAATTTAGCCATGCTGTTAGGATCAAAGCCTGATTCATACAAGGTTTGCATACCGATGCGATCAGCTTCCCATTCTTGGCTGCGCGTAAAATTCACGGCACTGAGTTGTAAACCCGTCATGCCAGCCATCATGGCACCTTCACCTAAGTTTGGGCTTGCGGCACCAATGGCGGCAATAGCAATCATGCCTGCGATCATTGGAATCATCATTTGTTTAGATTTTTCCATACTTCTATATATATGGTATTGGGTCACGTGTGAAACTTCATGAGCAAGTACGGCCGCGAGCTCACTCTCACTATCCGTATCAAGAATTAAACCCGTGTTAACGCCCATAATGCCATTAGGGCCGGCAAATGCGTTAATTTCAGAGCTTTCAATAAGTAACCATTGGAAATGCTTTAAATTGGTATGAGCATTTTTGACTAAGCGGTTTCCTAAAGTTTCTAGATAAAATTGACTGATGGGATCGCGTAACAGGTGTAGATTATCGTGGATTTCTTTTAAAAATTGGGTGCCCATTTTATTCATTTCTTTAGGCGAAACAGCGCTTAAACTAGAATCCCCGAGCTCAGGTAATTCATTAGCAAGGGCATAATAAGGGTTAACGATGAGCAAAACCGATAAAAGCACTTTCAATAGGTATTTCATGGGGTTTCCTTATGATATCATGGCGCCTATTTTAGCAACTCTTCCCGTAATTGCAGAGTAATTTTATCCTTGAATGGTTCTTGTCATCCCTCGCTCTGCGAAGGATCTCAGTGTTAACCTTGAGATCCTTCGGCTTCGCTCAGGATGACAAAAATGACCCGAGGATGAGAGCATCTTTATATATTTGGAACTGAACAATGAGTCGTTTTTTACATTATTTTCAAAAGTACGTTTTATTCATAGGTGTCATCAATTTTCTTTTATTGTCTGTTGCGTCTGCGGCTAATCGCACCATCGATTTACATATTGCCTATAAAACGGTTAATTTTTCTGGAGAGTCGACGAAAGCGATTGCCATCAACGATCAAATTCCAGGGCCTACTTTACATTTTAAAGAAGGCGATCACGTTACGATTAATGTGTACAACGACCTGGATAAAGGAACCGCGATCCATTGGCATGGTTTGATTATACCTTGGAGAATGGATGGGGTAGATGGCGTGAGTCAAAAGCCCATTGCACCAGGTTCTGTTTTTCATTATGAATTCACTTTAAAACAATCGGGTACTTATTGGTATCACGCACACGCAGGCTTTCAAGAACAAGCAGGCGCTTATGGCGGCATGATTATTGATCCTATTCACAAACGTCGTTACCCCAATGCAAAAGATGCGGTCATTGTATTATCCGATTGGAGTAATGCGCTGGGAAGACAAGTGTATTACAACTTAAAAAAAGAAGGGGATTATTATTCTTCGAAATTCCCGATACAACCTTCACTGGTTAAATTCATTCGTGATTATAGTCGTGCAACGCCCGAAGAGCGAAAGCAACTCGTGAGTGATTATAAAATGATGCAAGACATGCGCATGAGTATCTATGATATTAGCGATGTTGCTTATGATGCATTTTTATTAAATGGAAAATCTAACAAAGAACCTTGGACACGTTTAGTCAAAGTAGGTGACACTGTTCGGCTACGTTTCATTGGTGCTGCAGGTAGTACAATTTTTCAAGTGAAAATCCCAGATGTTGAAATGCGTATGGTGCAAGTGCAAGGACATGCAATTCCTCCAAAAATTGTCAAAGAGTTTACGATAGCACCGGGAGAAACTTACGATATCTTAGTTAAGATTCGAAAAAAGTCTCCCGTGATTATTTATGCAGAATCGACTGATACCGTGGGTGCTGCTCTGGGAGCTTTAATTACGGAGCCTAATCAAATCGTCGATTATAAATCTGTACAACCATTTCCAGAACCAAAACCCGTGTCAATGATGGGGCCAATGGATCATTCTATGGGAACTATGAATCACTCGACGGGTTCAATGAATATGAGTTCGATGTCACACCATCATCATACGATGCCATCCGGGCCTTATAAAACGACCGGTACTAAATATCAAAATTTAAAAGCGATACAT
>JAFEDO010000083.1 GCA_018241565.1 Pseudomonadota bacterium | reverse complement strand
GTTCTTATTTGTGTTTGTTTACTGGCTATGATCATGAAGTGTCATATAAAAGCTTAGCCTAGAGCCTTAAATATGTGTAAATTTTGACAAACGCATTCTTTGACCTATATTTAGCAGGGTAGTATTAAGCCCAACCTAACTTGCTACACGGAGGATGTCCACATGAAACCCCAACGACCGATATATTCCACCCTCTTTTTTCTCTTGGCACTGACGCCAACGATGAGTCAAGCGGATTGTTCGCGTACTCAAGCAAATCAATGGACTAGTACGGTCGATGCCTTCAAGAAAAACACGAAAGACTTAGATGGACCATCATCGAATAACTCCGCTCAAGCTTTGTGGGTGGGGGCTGCCAGTTACGTAAACTACCACCTGCAACCCCTTAATCCATTACGTAGTTCTGTTCTAGCAAAACTCACGACGCATGACTTTTTACCTCCCAGCAAATGCGGGCCACAGATACATTTCACGGCTACGATAACCTACAATGTAGTCGATGGCGCGGGTAGAAAGGTAGGATGGTTCAACAAAGACTGCCATTTCCTCTGCACGATCGGTCAGGGGGCGACGAGTGATAACTGCGCCGCCACGCAGTAGAAAGGGTTTGCACTAACATAGCTCCAGCGATTTGCTCCTGTCACCGATCGGTCGATGGGACGTTTAACATGTCCCTTGCTCCTAAAGCTGTCTCGGCTTCGATGACATTCGTTTTATTGGTTTCTTTTTTCTATTTTCTCTTTATTGTTGCTACTGATTTCAGAGTTTTACGAAGGTTATGAATTAATTCCATGTGGCGTGATAAGCCCGAACATAAAGCAAATCATTAAGAAGATAAATAAGCCTACTGATAAAGCAATACGCCAAGTTAAAGCTTTTATCGTGCGGTCTGTTTTTCCCTTATCTTGAATAAGATAGAATAAAGCGCTTCCTAAAGAGAATAAAATAACAATCATGACAATAATCACCAGCGCTTTAGTGAACATATAAACTCCTGAGGTGTGTTTTGAATATCGTGATTATTCACGAGAGAAGCAACTGAGGCAAGAGTTTATCATTGTTGCTTATACGTAGATAAATGGCGCTTTTCCGCAGTTATTTAGAAACTAATTCGGAGTAAGCTCCGGATTAAGGTTACTTTTACGGAGTAGACTCCGGATGAGTTAAGGATTATTTCCAATGAATTATACTGAAGTTTTAAAGGCAGTAAAAAACGCAAGTTTGTTTGATCTCTACCGATTGAAAGTTGCTATTTCTAATGAAATAGAAAATCCAGCAAGAATATCTGAACTGCGTCATTTCTTAAAAGAAGGATCTCGGATTTCTTATTTTGACAGAGTAAGCAATTCACTGATTGATGCGGTTGTTATTCAAAAAAAATCTAAGAGTGTTCTTGTTGAGAACATAACAGATCATTCAAGGTGGAGTATTCCTTATTATGTTATAAATCTCGATCAAGTTGATGTTAATCTCCATGCAAATAAAAAAGACAAACTTTCTAAAAATCATTTTAAGATCGGTGAGTGTGTTGGATTTAATTATGAGGGTGAACAGAAAGTTGGTATTATTATTCGATTGAATCAAAAAACAGCGACTTTGACTACTCAAGATAATCGTCGTTGGAGAGTGTCTTATAGTTATTTGTTTAAAGTGATTGATACAGAAATTTTAGAAAAATTTTATCCAAAACAAATTTCTGTGGAGGCTAATTCGGAATCAATTGTATGAGCTTGTCATCCTGAGCGTCAGCGAAGGAGCTCGTGATACCGTTAAGATCCTTCGCTGACGCTCAGGATGACAATACAAAAGCAGGTAATGATCATATTTTTTAACGAGAGTTTTTAATGCGAAATTTTTTCATTTCTTTATTTTTACTAGCTTTAATCGGGTTGCTCATTTCTCTTGGGTTTTGGCAACTCGATCGAGCGCATGAAAAGCAAAACATCTTAAATCAGCAAGCGCTGGGACAAACACAAAAACCTATCAGCTTACAAGAGATTCAAAAGCTCGATTCTAGTATGGCATTAAAGTCCATTCGACTCACAGGGACTTTCGATAATCAGCATTCATTTTTATTAGATAATAAATTTAATAAGCATAGGCCTGGCTACCAAGTCATTACCCCATTTCACGATCAGAAGACAGGTCATTGGGTATTGGTGAACCGGGGATGGATTTCTCAGGGGCAGGGGAGGAGTGAAACTCCCAAAATTCCAGCAGTTTCTGGTGTGGTAACGATTCTAGGTGTCATCAATAGTTCAGCCGATAAAGGTTTTGTTTTAGGAAAATCAGTAGAAAATGCTACAATTTGGCCCGTTTTATTGCAGCGGATTAATTATGATAATATTGCCGCTCTGTTGAAGGTGCCAGTGTTACCTTTTGTTGTTTTATTAGATCCCAAAGAATCTTTTGGCTTTGTGAGAGAATGGCAATTCGTGACCATCAATCCAGAAAGACATTTGGGTTATGCGGTGCAGTGGTTTGCATTAGCAATCACTTTAATTATTTTACTGATTGTTTATCAAGTAAAAAATCGGAGAGAAAAGAAAAGCGATGTTTAAAAAAAATCAACTACGATCATTGAGTACACTCTTTTTAATTGGCATGACTTTTATCTTACCGATCTTTTTAGCGAGTGTTCTTTATTTTTTTGGACACGATTGGTTAGTTCAAAAAACCAATCGTGGTTCGTTACTTAATCCACCACTAGCACTTAATCAATTTCATTTTGTGGAAGAAAATGGTAGT
>JAFEDO010000082.1 GCA_018241565.1 Pseudomonadota bacterium | reverse complement strand
TGACTATCTTGTTGTTCAACGAGATAACGCACAATAGAAGCTAACAAAGTACTCTTTCCCGAACCTGTAGCGCCAGTTACATAAATTGCCCCTTCTTGAGGCGCTATGGCGTTGAATATCTCTTCTGGTAAATCCAGTTGTGAAAGTTCCGGTGGCGTGGAAGGAATAGAACGCAATGTAATTTGAATGCCATCATGTCCTTCTACCATGCAAGCCGTTGCATTGACACGATAACGATAACGGCGAGTACGATCGGGTTTGAATTCATAGTGTGTATCGACATCTTTTCCACTGAGTAATTGTGCTGTTCCATTCGGACCATAAATGAAATTGATCAAATCGCTGACTTCGGTATTGGATAGTTTGCGATTGGTGATGCGATAAAGCCGACCATAAATTTCGGCAAATATCCCTTCGTTGGTTTGGATGGTGATATCAGAAGCGTTATGCGTTTCACAATGTTCTAATAATTTGTCTAAAAAAGGGGGGCTAAATCGAGTAGGCTCATTTGAAATAAGAAAAGATCCTTCAGCGGCCATTATTCTTCGTGCTCACTTTTGTTAACAATAAATTTATCGTCTAATGCAATATCAGCAGCAGGTTCTAGTGATAGTGCAGGTTTCCATTTCTTGCTATCGCTTTGTAATCCAGGGAGTGCTGTGATACGTAATACAGTATCGTTGACTCTCATGTCAGCGCCACCACCCGTAATGCCGAGATCAGTTTTGGCAACAAAAGGAGGACTAACCATATTCTGTGCCAGCAAGTTTCGATAGAGTGCCATACCTTTGTAGTCACGCTTTAATCGAGCGAGGTTATCTGAAAAGATATTATTGGCTTGTTCAATACCTTGTTTCCATCCTTTAGCGACAAATTCATTCCATATTTTTCTTTCTTCGAGATTTTTTGGTAAAAGGCTATCGTCAGGACGGGCAGGGTTTTCATAATTCAAAGAAAGATACTCTCGCCAATTAGGGGGTGTTGTTACAAAACGTGCTTGTTTTTCTATGGTGTAGACTCGATCGGAAATACGAAGTGCATTCTCATCACTAATGTTAAGAGTATTTCGCGCCTCAACAAGTACGGGTGGTATGACATTATGTTCAAGTAGCATGGAATTAAAATTAAAAACAAGATCCAGTTTTCTTTCATTCGTTTTGACAGCGTCATTAACTTGCTTTGCACGCCAAGCTAAACCGGATTGTGCCCCAAGGCTTAAAGCAGTTTCTTGAATGGCTAATCGACGAATATTTGTTAATTGTCTGGCTCTTGGTTTATTACCAATAGAAACCATTTTTTGCAGACTGGCAACGCTGTCCGTTCCGCCTGACGGCTTAGGAACACAGCCCGTGAGTAATAGAATTACTCCTGATACTGTTATGAGCTTCCAAAGGCTAGGCTTCTGCATAGCGTAATTCTATAGTCCGAGTACGTGGATAAACGAAAATATTAGCTTTTTTGCCGGCTTGGAAAGCAATATCTCTCAGGATGGTGCCAAGTGGCAAATCCTTAGCTGAAATAGTGATAATCACAGGGATAGCTGGTTCTTTACCTATGGTTCTAAGCTTATATCGGCTCGCGTGGGCAATTTTTTGGACGATGGGCTGTATGGGGCCAGACCAATCGATAGAAGCGACCTCAGACATTCCAAAGGTTTGAGGATCGGGTAGTTTCTTTTTACTGGCTGGTGTGGAGGCTGCCTCAACCCGAGCTAATTCAGACAATGAGTCACTCACAGAATTGGCACTTTCTGCCAGCTTCACAGAAGCGTGATCAGCCAGCGGAATTGTCGGAGGTTTAGGAGCTCCGCAACCGCATATTAAGGATAAAAATGCGAGAGATATGATGTGTTTTTTCATAGATATTTTTATGATTATAGGGTTATTTGAACCGACGTGATTGAAACAAGAAGGGGGGGCGATGTCAACAATTAGATGCGATGTGATTTAAGGTAAAAGTACATTGCAAAAAAAAAACTACTAGGGGTGGAGTAAATACTTGTGGTTTAGCATCCTGCGTTAACAGTAGTGAGCCCACAGTCTACATTGCTGTTTAGGACAAACACCGCTTCACTATAAGGCCATACGATTGGCCTTGGACATATGTTCCTCACGAGACCATTGCTAAACGTAATGTTTGAAATTGTAAAATATGCGCAATTTGAATAATTAGGATTTTGACTACTACCCTGTTCACCAGGAGCAATTACCGTATTTTCACTGGTTACTGTCTGAAGATCATTAGCCTCATCCTGATAAGTAACATCCCAAGACGTAATGCTGTTCTGTGCGCAATTTACTAGTGTGACAGTGCAGTTTGCATATGCTGTTACGGAGAAAATTAACATCAAGAATAAAAATAGATTTTTCATTTCATCCTCTCAACTAAACTATAGAATTTGACTATGAAATTATAGCACAAAAATTTAAATACTAATGGGACGACACAAATAATACTTCACTTGGCCCGCTTTCTTTTCACGAAAAATTTCCCAATCTGAGGGGATTGGTAAAGGGTTTAAATCGGCTTCCGTTTCTATGTATATGTAAGCGTTTGGTGCGAGTAATTCTTTTTCCCTTAACCATGCGCAACACAGTTCAATCAGTCCTTGGTGAAAAGGCGGATCCATAAAAATAATATCAAAAGATTTCTTTTCAATAGAAAGGTTCCCGGGAATTTGCATTTTTATGAGTTGCATATTTTCGGCTTGAAGCAATTGTTTATTTTGTTCAATAAAACGAATAGCTTCTGCGGATTGATCAATGGTAACTATTGAAGCAGCACCTCTAGACAATGCTTCAAAACTTAAAACTCCACTGCCTGCGAACAAATCTAAACAATGTGCACCAGGGATAATAGGTGCAAGCCAATTAAATAACGTTTCGCGCACACGATCAGGCGTTGGTCTAACACCTGTTTCTGAAAATCGAATGCGTCGACTTCGCCATTTTCCTCCAATAATCCGTAGGATGCCTTGTGAAGATTTCGAAGGCACGTTAACGATTTCCCCCAACACTGACGATGATCTGCGTGTTTAAATTAATATATTTATTGAAAGCATTGGTAATATCTTTTTGTGTGACTTGATTAATTTTTTCTTGATAAGTATCTAAGTAATCCAGAGGAAGGTTATAGAACGCCATATTTAATAGAGTTTCAGCAATGGCTTGATTGCTATCTAACTTCAATGGAAATCCACCGGTTAATCCTTGTTTCGCTGCTTCTAATTCTTTACTAGAAGGTCCATCACTCAGAAATTTTCTTACAGTATCCAACGTGATTTTTTGAGCTTCTTTTGATTGGGAATTTTTAGTTGCTAAACTAATGATAAAAGGTCCTGGAGAAGCTAAAGGAATAAATGAACTACTAATATTATAAGTCAGTCCTCGATTTTCTCGAACTTCTTCAAACAAACGAGATATCAACGATGCACCGCCTAAAGTATAGTTCCCTACCATTAAAGCATAATAGTCAGGATTATTATGACTAATCCCTAGTTGACCCATTCGTATATTAGTTTGTGTTGAGGGGAAGGGAACGTTTTGAGTCATAGATTTTTTTAGTGGTAATGGTTTAGGGATAGCTGGTGCCGTATTTCCTAGAGCGACAGTTTGCATGAGTTGTTCAGCAATTTTTTTTGCTTGATCTTCTTGAATAGCGCCAACAATAACGATGACTGCATTTTTTGCAACGTAATATTTTTTATAGAAGTTATTTACTTCACTGGTTTTAATACCAGCAACTGTATTTTGTGTTCCTAATGTTGGATGGGCATAAGGCATATTTAAATAGAGCGTTTCATAAAAAATTTTATTAGCGATATCACTCGGTGATTCTTGCATTTGTTGAATGGAAGAAATTTGATTGTCCTTCAGACGTTTAACATCCTTATCTGAAAAAGTAGGCTTACTTAAAACGAGTGAAAAAGTATCTAAAGCAGTTTTTAAATAAGTAGGGTTGATTAAACTGCGTAAGCTTACGACGGCAATATCTCGACCAACAGCATGATCGTATTCTGCCCCAATACCAGCGAACTGATTTGCAATTTGATCTCCTGTTAAATCACCAGCACTTTGATCTAGTAAATTATTTGTTAATGTGGCAATCCCATAAGACTGATCGTCACGTGCTGAACCTGCTGCAAAAGCAACTTTGATATCAACAATAGGTAATTCGGGGATGTTAACGAAATAAACTTTGGTGCCTTGAGTGGTTGACCAGTTTTTTATATCTAATACATGTTTTTGAGGGGTTTTCTCAGAAGTATCACTGTCATCCGATTCATTGGTTGCAAATCCTAAAGATGGTGAAAGTAAAAGTAATAAGATAATAGCTAGGATTTTAGTTCGCATTTTTTTCTCCTACGGCAGACATTTGAGTGGGTTCTAATATTCCGATGGTAAGGCGGTTAGGAATAAAAAATTCACGAGCAACCGCTTGAATTTGCTGTGGTGTAATCGCATTGATTTTATCAGCGTAGGTATCACCTATTTTCCAAGATAGTCCAATGGTTTCTAAGACTCCAATTTCATACGCCTGACCAAACAAAGAATCCTTAGAATAAATGCGTTGAGCAATTAGTTGAGCTTTAACGCGACTTAATTCTTCATTAGAAACGAGTTCAGTTTGTAGCTTTGTAATTTGTTGAAGTATTGCTGTTTTTAAATTGGCAATAGATTGATTAGGTGCAGGAATTGCTAGCAGTAAAAATAGATTGCTAAAGCGGGAAAATAATTCGTAGTATGAATCTGCTTGAACGGCAATCGGTTTATGTCTGATTAAGTCACGGGGTAAACGACCGTTATTTCCTCCAGATAAAATAGCGGAAGTGATTTGAAGTGCATAAGCTTTCCAAGGTTGATCAGCGGTTTTAAGGCTGGGTGTATTGTAACCTATAAATAACAGAGGTAATTTTGCCGGAAATTTAGTGATGATTTGCCTAATCCCAATGGGTTCTGGTTCTTCCGGTGGGATAATGGTAGGAATATTTTCACTCGGCTCTAAGGAACCGAAATTTTCTTCAACCAGTGTATAAACCTCTTCAGGATTTACATCCCCAACAATGACTAATGTTGCGTTATTAGGGGCATACCAAGTGTTGTACCAATTTTTGAGTTTATCTATATTGAAGTGATTAATGTCGTTCATCCAACCTATTGTGGGATGGCGATAAGGATTTGTAATAAAAGCAATCGCATTAAAACGCTCATTCATTTTAGCTTGAGGATTATCATCTGTTCTCATGCGTCTTTCTTCTTTGACAACGTTCAGTTCTTTAGAAAATTCTTGTTCTGATAGATTGAGATCCCGCATACGTTCGGCTTCTAAAGGTAAGCTAATTGATAAACGATCAGGTGCTAATTCATGGAAATACATCGTGTAGTCATCAGCAGTCATTGCATTTTGTTGACCGCCATTTTCAGCAATGATTTTAAGAAATTCACCAGGACCGTGATTTTTAGTACCTTTAAACATCATATGTTCAAGCATATGAGAAATTCCCGTGATGCCATTTGGTTCATAAGCCGAACCAACCTTGTACCAAAGTTGGGCGATTGCAACGGGTGCACGATGATCTTCCTTGATAATCAACTTGAATCCATTATCGAAAGAATATTCGTGGACTGCAGATCCAGTGACTTTTTCAGCAGCATAGAGTGGGAGATTGAGTAATAGGGCAACAAAAATCCCTGTCGCTAATAGACAACGTTTCATAGGTGGTCCTCATAAAGTGGGTAGGATTTAATAGGCCAGGATTATAGCGTGAGGATTTTTAATTTCCTACAGATCTGTTATAAAGCTTTTCATTGTCATCCTGAGCGAGCTGTCATCCTGAGCGCGGCGAAGGATCTCGTGATACTGTTGAGATCCTTCGTTGCGCTCAGGATGACAGCTCGCTCAGAGTGATACTCTTAATTAAATTTTACATGAGTATTACACATGCTGAGCTTTTTAAAAAAATCTCCAGAAACCTCGCTGTTTTCCCGTTTAAAAAATGGATTAGCTAAAACACGATCTCAATTAGGAGAAGGGATTAGTTCTCTTTTTCTAGGTAAAAAGACAATTTCAAAAGATATTTTGGAAGGTATTGAAGCTCAATTATTAACAGCAGATGTTGGGATCCAAGCGACTCAGCATATTATTCAGGAGTTAACGACGCAATTATCTCGCCAGGAATTAGCAGAGCCTGAAGTGCTGTTTAGGGCATTACGTGCATCACTGTTAGAAATTTTACAACCATGCCAACAACCACTCACGATTTCTGGAGATGTTAGACCTTTTGTACTTTTAGTAGTCGGCGTTAACGGCTCTGGAAAAACAACAACTATTGGAAAATTAGCAAAACGTTTTCAGCAAGAAGGGAAGAAAGTATTGTTAGCAGCAGGAGACACGTTTCGTTCAGCAGCTATTGAGCAACTTCAAGTATGGGGTGAGCGAAATCAAATCCCCGTTATTTCACAACAATCGGGTGCAGATAGTGCTTCAGTGATTTATGATGCAATCGCAGCGGCGAAGGCCAGAGATTACGATGTAGTGATCGCAGATACGGCGGGACGATTACATACTCAGTTTAATTTGATGGAAGAATTAAAAAAAGTAAAGCGCGTCATTCAAAAATGTGATCCTTCTGCGCCACATGAAGTCATGTTGGTATTAGACGCGGGGATAGGACAAAATGCATTGACTCAAGCGAAGGAATTCAGTCAAGCAGTACAAGTAACAGGAATTACGATCACAAAATTAGATGGTACTGCAAAAGGTGGGATCTTGTTTTCTATTGCTAAGCAATTAAATATCCCGATTCGATTTATTGGTGTCGGAGAAAGTATTGATGACCTTCGGCCTTTCGATGCAGAAGAATTTGTAACGGCATTATTTGATAACGTAAGTGAGTGATGGTTCATGATAGTATTTGATCGAGTAACAAAAAAATATCCTAATGCACAAGAAGCGCTGAATGAAGTGAGCTTCACTGTTGAAACAGGAGAAATGATATTTTTAACAGGGCACTCAGGTGCTGGAAAAAGTACTTTACTTAAATTAACAGCAGCTATTGAAAAACCTACTCAAGGGCAAATTTTATTAGATGGTAAAAATATCAATAAACTGACAGCAAGACAGATCCCTTATATTCGTCGTTCTATGGGTATTATTTTTCAAAATCCATTATTGTTGGAAGACAGAACGGTGTTTGACAATGTGGCATTAGCTTTAGAAATTTCAGGGTATCGATCACAAGATATTCCAAAACGTGTTAGAGCTGCGTTAGATAAGGTGGGTTTGTTAAAAAAAGAAAAATTATTTCCTCAAGCATTATCCAGTGGAGAACAACAACGATTAGGTATTGCGCGTGCGATTGTGCACAAACCCACTTTATTACTGGCGGATGAACCTACGGGAAATTTGGATCCAGATTTGTCTGCAGAAATCATGCGTTTATTCGAGCAATTTAACCAAGTAGGTGTAACAGTTTTAATTGCGAGTCATGATTTAGGTTTAATTGCTCGATTAAAGAAACCAATCCTCACTTTAAAAGAAGGTCGTTTATTAGAATGAATGCATTTTATTTAAGACATTGGCGAGCAGCTACAGCGAGCTTGAGTCGCTTGTTCAATCATACTTTTGCAACACTAATGACTATCAGCGTGATTGCCATTGCATTATTGCTGCCAACGACATTGTATTTATTGTTACAAAATTTAGAAAAAATAGGACATCAGTGGAATCAAGGAACGCAAATCTCACTATTTTTGCGAATGAATGTATCTCAAACAGAAGTGGAACACGTCTTGACCGAGTTACGTCAAAAGAAAGAAATTGCTACGGTTGAATATATTTCTCCACAACAAGGATTGAAAGATTTTGAAAAACAATCAGGGCTTTCAGAAATCTTTTCACAATTGCCTGATAATCCGTTACCTGCAGTTATTGAAGTATATCCAGTAAAAACGATTCAATCTTCTGAAGAAGTAAAATCTTTGCAAAATGAACTTCAAAAAATTCCTGAGGTGATGCAAGCACGATTAGATATGGATTGGCTGGAACGATTGTTTGCATTGATTCAGTTAGGACAGCATGCTACCTATGCTTTAATGTTGTTACTTTCTTTTGCTGTGCTGTTAGTCGTTGGCAATACGATTCGTTTGAGTGTGCAAAATCGACGAAAAGAAATTGAAGTGATTAAATTAGTCGGTGGTACACACGCATTTATTCGTCGACCATTTTTATATGCAGGATTATTTTATGGATTGTTTGGAAGTGTGCTGACATTATTATTGGTTGATGGATTATTAATATGGTTACAAGAACCAGTCACTCGTTTAGTGAAATTGTATGGCTCAGAATTTTATTTACAAGGATTGAGTCTATTACAAGTTTTGATTTTGTTAGGCATCGGTGGTGCATTAGGATTTTTAAGTGCATGGATCACG
>JAFEDO010000081.1 GCA_018241565.1 Pseudomonadota bacterium | reverse complement strand
GTGTGTTTAATGTATTGTAAAACTCTTAAATTATTTAACGGGTGAATATCGCAAGCAACTGCTAATCCAATACTCCTCACATAAGCGCGAGCGATTAAGTCTTTCGGCAAAATATGTGGTGTCGGATATTTCTCTTCTAAGTATTCTAAAATAGCTAACGACTGCGTAACGATTTCCCCTTCATCCACTAAAGCTGGAACCAATTGCTGAGGATTAATGGCTTGATATTCTGGTTTGTGCTGTTGACCACCTTCATTCGTTAAATGAATTTCATGACGGTCATAAGCTAACTCTTTATAGTTGAGCGCGATACGGACTCGGTAAGCAGCTGAAGAGCGGTAATAATCATATAATGTCATCATAGTTACTATTCCTTATAACAAACTACCTTTTGATTAATCGCACCAAAAATACTTTGCCCTTGTGCATCAAACATTTCAATTCGAACACTATCACCAAAATGCATGAAAGGCGTTGAAGCTTTCCCCTCTTTGATAATTTCTAACATACGACGTTCCATAATACACGCGGCACCTTGTGTACGATCCGTATTTGAAACCGTACCCGATCCAATGATAGAACCACTACTTAAATAACGTGTTTTTGCAGCATGTGAAATTAAACGAGGGAAATCAAATGTCATATCGATCCCTGCATTAGGATGTCCAAAGAGTTCATTATTATAGTATACATGCAATGGTAAATTGACTTTTTTGCCATCCCAAGCAGAACCTAATTCATCCGGTGTCACAGCCACAGGAGAAAATGCAGTAGCTGGTTTACTTTGAAAAAATCCAAATCCTTTATTGAGTTCTTCAGGAATTAAATTTCGTAATGACACATCATTCACGAGCATTAGTAATTTGATGTGTTGTGAAGCTACCTCTGCCTTCACCCCCATAGGAGCATCATCCGTAATAACAGCAACCTCTCCTTCAAAATCAATACCAAATTCTTCACTGATAACTTCAATATCTTCGTACGGCCCTAATAATTTATCAGAACCGCCTTGATACATGAGCGGATCTGTCCAAAAGTTTTGTGGCATTTCAGCACCACGTGCCTTTCGAACTAATTCCACATGATTAACATAAGCACTGCCATCTGCCCATTGATAGGCTCTTGGTAAAGGTGCCATCACTTGTTCTGGATCAAATGAAAAAATATTATCTGCCGTTTTTGCATTTAATTTTGTGTAGATTGTTTGTAATGGTTTTTCGTAGACATTCCAATTATCTAATAACTGTTGCAAGGTAGGAACAATCTCAGTGACTTTCACTGCACATTGTAAATCTTTACTGACTAAACAAAGTTCTCCATCTCGCGTTTTATTTTTTAGTGATGCAAACTTCACTTCAATACTCCTCTACGCATTTGATCCCGTTCCATTGCTTCAAATAATGCTTGAAAATTTCCTTCGCCAAATCCTTCATTACCTTTGCGCTGAATAATTTCAAAGAATATAGGACCTAACATATTTTGAGTAAAGATTTGAAGTAGCAATCCTCCCTCCGGTGTTTTTGTCCCATCTAGTAAAATTTTATTCTTTTGTAATCGCTGAACATCTTCTTGATGCCATGGCACACGATCTTTAATCATTTCAAAATACGTATCTGGCACATCTAAAAATTGAATGCGATTTTCTCTTAATTCTTCTATCGTCTCATAAATGTCATTTGTCGCTAAGGCAATATGTTGTATGCCTTCTCCCTTATATTCATGCAGATATTCTTCAATTTGAGATTGATCATCGGTTGCTTCATTGATGGGAATTTTAATTTTTCCACAAGGACTGGCAAGAGCACGACTAATTAATCCTGTCATCTTCCCTTTAATATCAAAAAATCGAATTTCATGAAAATTAAATAAACGTTCATAAAATTCTGCCCACTTATCCATATTGCCACGATAAACATTATGCGTTAAGTGATCGATAATAGTTAATCCTGTGCCATAAGTATTATCTGCATGAGGAATTGGTTCAAAATCTACATCATAAATCGTTTGTTCTTTATATCGATCAACAAAATAAATCGCACTGCCACCAATGCCAACAATTGCTGGAATTTGTAATTCCCCTGCATTCACTTGAGTAGGAAAAGATTCTGCGCCCAATTTCAACGCTCGTTCATAAGCAGCTTTTGCATCTTTCACTCGAAATGCCATCGCGCAAGCAGAAGGACCATGTAACTTTGCAAACTTTTCAGCTTCACTACCAGGTTCAGAATTGATGATGAAATTAATACTTCCCTGTCGATATAAAGTCACATTTTTGGAACGGTGTTTCGCAACCGGAATAAAACCAAGTTCGGTAAAATCATGCACTAATGCACTGGGATCTGGTGCTGCAAACTCAACAAATTCAAAACCATCTAGTCCCATGGGATTATCTATTTGGGTTGACATTGTTTTTCTCCTTATCGTTTACGAGCCAATGCTAAACCATCTGCAATCGGTACCAGACTGAAAGAAATTCGTTCATCGTTTTTTAATTTTTCGTTGAGGGCACGAATCGCTTTGGTTTGAGTATCTGAAATTGCTGGATCAGCAACCGCTCCATCCCAAAGTACATTATCAACTGCAATTAATCCCCCTCGTCGCACTAACTGGAATATTTTTTCATAATAGGCCGAGTAATTCGCTTTATCAGCATCAATAAAGGCAAAGTCAAAAGTATCCGCCTCACCTGCTTTTAATAATTTTTCTAAGGTTTCTAAGGCAGGACCTAAACGCAATTCAATTTTATGAGCAACACCCGCTTCTCTCCAAAATTGTTGTGCCATGGCAGTCCATTCATCATTAATATCACAAGTGATTAATTTCCCTTGGGGGGGCAATGCTAATGCCATCGCTAAAGCGCTGTACCCCGTGTAAGTCCCCAGCTCTAAAACTTTTCGTGCTCCCAGGAGTTCTATCAGTAATGCCATAAACTGGCCTTGCTCCGGCGCAATCTGGCAGTTATGACTTGGTAATTTTGCGGTCTCTAACCGAAGATGTTTCATGACAGCAGGCTCACGCAACGAAGTAGATAATAAATATTGGTACAATTGTGGGGTGAGATTTAAAGTTTGATTGGACATTCGGTTCCTCCATCATGATCGAATGGCGTGACATGGTAGCAAATCGTTAAATTAAGAACCAGAAATATCCAACAGAAAGCAATGGGGTCATATATGGACCCAACCATATTGCAAGAGGAAAGATTTAGATATAAGTAGCAATAAAGATAGAGATGCAGTCATATATTCGGCCTCTAGTAGAGTGATAAAGGTTCACTCGGG
>JAFEDO010000080.1 GCA_018241565.1 Pseudomonadota bacterium | reverse complement strand
TTTCTTCCTTCTATTGCGTCGCTATAAAAGTGCGTATATGCAGATGCTCCGACGCTCTTAGGATCAAAAGAAGCACGGTTATGCTTCATACTGTCATACATACTCAGAACTTTCTGTAACCAAAACTGAGGATAAACTGCCGTCTGCAGCTGTGAATGTGGCCTAAACAAAAATTGACTAGCCATTGAAAAAAACTCATCCGCTTTTGCATTTTTCCCAAGCAATCCAAGGATGTCACTTTTCTGTTCTTCATAAACCAAGCTTTTGAGTATTCGATCAAATTTCTGTTGAAATGTTGGTGATGCAAGCAATGCTTTCATGATTACTTGACTAAATAACTCTGCTTCATCTTGTAAATTTGATACGTCTTCTGGTTTAATCTGCGATGAAATCTCGACTACAATGCGTAATTGCTCTTCAATATCATCGTACTGTTGTATTTTGGCTTTTTCGGCAGCAATCTTTTCAGCGGCCGTCTTCTCAGCAGCTATTTTTTGTGTGACTATGTTTTCGAGAGTTTTTTTAGCACCATTCCCAGATGTAACTGTACTTGAAACATCACCAGAAACTAAAAGCTCCAACTTTTTAGTCTCATCAAGGATAATAGCCTCAGACTCAGCAACCAACGACGCCCGAAACGCCTGAAACATCCGCAACGAAAATGTAGCATCTACATAAGCACGTTGTGTACTTACCTCTATAAACTTTTCTGGTGCATCTGAAGGAGGATTGCCCTTAAACGCATCACTATAAACCTCTCGAACTAAATCCATGTACATGGGAAGGTATTCTGTACGAAATTCTTTGCGAAATTGCTCAGCCTCCTCCACTCTTATAAACAGCGCTCTAGCTAGTACAGCACCAGCAAATTCTGCACCACCGACATGACTGTAAATAGCATCGTTATATACAAAACAGTCCGGCTCCTGTATTAACAATGAAGATTCATTTTTTATAGATATCAAAATTGCATCAACTATCGCATTAAAAAACTTGCAGCGCGCTAATGTCGGGTTAGTTTTTTCATCTCTCGAAAGCAAGGAGGCAAGTACAGGGGTTGTCTTATGCTGATAGACCAGCTTAGCAACCTTTTGAGCGGCCTCAGTATATTGCGGCCTATTCAACCCAGCACTATTTCTTAGTTGTTTTCCCATAATACCTCCTTTTCAGTAATTGGAATTATCTTCCCTGTAAAACCAACGATAAAAAATATAATCTTTTTGGTAATCTTTAACAATAGAAAACACAAATTATTTATCAATTTTCGTACTATTTCGTTTATTAACCTCAGTATCTTAACTGACTCAACTTTCCCAAAGGCCGACCGTAGATCATTTTTAGACGCTTTGCAAGATTTTTTGTTAGACCTACGTAGCTCAATCTAAAAATGTTACTTTTGATCAAAATAGTCACATTTCTTTTATTGCGTCAACACTGGGGGGGAGCTCTGCCCTGTACTTCCGCGATTAAGATAGACACGCATCTTCCAATCACACATTTCTAATCTAACCGCATGTTGCCTTTTCTTTTCTTCAGATAGTGTGTCGCTACTTATCTTTGCATAAGCATTTTTATAATCGTCTTGATATTTAATACCTTGTCCCAACTTCGCATCTTTCAGGGTACCAACCGCAGTTCTGTCTGCTTGAAGAAAACAAAGTTCTGCTGAATACCAGTAATTATCTGCTCGTGAAACTGCATCAACTTCCTGTCTGTTCATTCTCATACAGGTATTTAAAGCTTGCTCCAACCATGTATCTATCTCAGCACCATGTTCAATTGAGCCAGTCATGTTTTTGTACTGATTCAAACTCAATCTAGCAAACTTGATGAAACGCTCGATAGGTATTTCATACCCATCACCTTGCATAGCTTGAAAATACTGATATTCAGCTTCTAGAGCAGCTTGCATTCCTTGATTCTTCTCGTCAATGCTGCTGTTATCGGGAATTTGCTCTGACTGAAGAAAACGAACTTTTGCCAAGCACTCATAATTTCCTGGAGAAGGATTCCTTGGTATTTCGCTGGCATAATGCTCTGCAGCTCGAGTTAGCCAGCTATTTATTTCAGTTGAGTAAGAACCCTTACTTGTATTATTTACTAGGGAAACAAATTCTATCAAATCATTTATGGGCATTAACTCTTGTTTAAATGCATTATCCAAATAATCTTTTTTATATTTTAATGCTTTTTTGAAGTCATCTAGGTTTTGAGTACTCTTATGTTTATCGAAAAGAGTTTTTGCTAATTTCAATAAGAAGTTAATGTCCTGGGTTCTATCCCATGATACTAAATACACTCGTTCTATCTGCTCAAATTGAACTCCTTGAGGTTTAGCAAAGAAAAGTGAACCGCGCTTAGGAATGGAATACTGCTCTACTAAAAAATCCGCTACTGCCATCCTATCCGACTGCGTTAATTCTAGCGTTTCAAAACCTGTTCTAATCCTATTGAATAACGCCTGACTAGGGAGTTCCTTATGTGTCATAATCGAAGCGTGCAACCTCTCGTAGTTCTGGGAAGCAGTCGCACTTTCTTCTTGTTTTTTCGTCGTATCTAAAGCTAAGTTTTGCTGCACTGCTTTTGATGTGCCGGCAGGGTTTTTGCTCAACGCAACTGAAAAAGATTGTGCATTGCGATGTAGGCCTTGAGAACCGTCTTCGGAACGAGCAAGCTCAGAGTTACGCCTTTCAACGGATGCGCTTCTCTCCATTTTGGTCAGATCATTTGCAGAAGAACCGCTTGGTAATGGCGTTGAGTATCCACTTTCCGGATCTTTGCTACTTCCAAATTCCTCTTCTTCACTTTTCATACGTTGCTTTTGTTGGCTTTCATTGTAATATTTTATAAGATTTTCTGGATTACGTTCTAACTCACCAAAGATGGATTTATATAATTTTTCTGCTTCCTCTCGATATCTTTTTGCGTTAGGTTGATTAATTTGAAATTCTATCGTCGTCTCTTCAGCAGACATCAACTCTAAAGATTTTTTCATCATTTGATCGGCTAATAACCAAATACCTAAACGATTTAACTTTACGGTATCTAACTGCGCTAATTGCATTAAATATTCAACATCTAACTTCTTGTCCAATACTGCTCGATTAGCATTAAATGATTGAGAAAAAACAGAGAAAGTAAGAGTACTGCCATGTCTAAAATCAGCATATCTTTTTAATTCATTCCATTTCTGAATAATTGCTTCTTGAT
>JAFEDO010000007.1 GCA_018241565.1 Pseudomonadota bacterium | reverse complement strand
CTTTTCATTGAGCATGATAAGATGCATCTCCTTAAATTTAATATGCAGCTCTTACCGGAAATTATTCAAAATGAACTTGATAGAAAATGGTAATTTTCGTGGGGATCTGTCAGCTCAGGATGACATGAATATTAGGTATATTTCATTGATTAGAAAAATTTTCATCTCTACAGCACTGGTTTCATTCGCTATCTTTATCGGTCGCCTGGCTGGGTTAGTGCGAGAGGTTTTATTAGCGTCTACCTTGGGTATATCCAAAGAAGCAGATATGGCAGTTTTGATGCTCACTTTCCCTGATTTTTTATTAAATATTATTGTGGGTGGTGCAATGGCTGCGGTTTTAGTCCCCACTTTTAAAAGATTAAATCGTACAGAAGCTGTTTCATTTTTTTCTCAAATGAACTTTGTCATAGCTATCTTATTTAGTATTTTTACTTTGATATTATTTTTAAAACCCGAGATATTAATTTCAATTTTTGCTCCTGGATTTGATACTACAGAAATGCAGATCATATTCCCTTATTTACGAATTGTTGTTTGGATTTTACCTTTCACTGCATTTGCAGGTGTTAGCACAGCATTTCTGCAAGCAAATGAACGATTTTTTATACCAGCATTAGGTACTTTGTTATTTAATGGAATCGTCATAGCAGGTTTATTCATTGGAAGAAATCAAAATATGATTTTGATTTCATTAGCAGTTTCAATCGTTTTAGCGGGGTTTATTCGTTGGTTGTCTCAGCTATGGAATATTAAAACATTTTCACCCTTATTATCTTTATCAAAGTCACCTTTTTTAAATAAGAAATTACTCATTGGTTATTTTGAGTCTGTGTTTGCTTTGGGTATTCCATTATTAATTCCCGTGATTGCGGGTGCTTTTGCGACATTGAGTACTGAGGGAGGATTAGCGTTACTGAATTATTCTAATAAATTGATTCAATTACCACTCGGAATATTCTTGACAGTGTTTTCAATTACACTGTTTCCCAAATTCTCAGAGTTACTATCAAAGCATGAAGAATTCATGAAAGCGAAAACTTTGATCCGATCTAGTTTATGGTTAGTTTTTTCATTAAGTATTATCTTGATGCTCATTTTTATCAGCTTTCGTTCACCCATTGTGCGGCTGATTTATGATCATGGACATGTAACGCTAAATGATATTGCAACCTTAACGGAGCTGACGGGGATTGGATTTTTAGTATTACCAGCTATGGGTTTATCTTCATTATTAATCACGATATACAATGCAAAACTAGATACAAGAACTCCGCTGATTATCAATCTTATTATGTTGCTAGGGTTTATTTTAAGTGCATGGATTTTAAGCAATTATTATGGTTTAACGGGGATTGTAGTTGCACAGGTCGTATCTAGCTGGCTTGGGATGTTGTTGCAGATTATAATGCTCCGCTATTCTCATGGTGTTCTTTTCTCCCCAAATAAAAGGGTTTTTAAACGTGCTTAAGTATATGTTTATTACGGATGACGCTGATGTTGCTCGACACGTCGTTCATGCTGGTGTTCAACGTATTTTCTTTGATCTCGAAATTCTTGGTAAAAAAGAAAGACAAGGACATCTTGATACATTAATTAGCGCGCATGATTTGAATGATTTACCTGCCGTACGTGCTGCGATTGGAAATACTGAATTATTAGTGAGAGTCAATCCACTACATGAAAATACCTTATATGAAATAGATACAGCGATTCGTTGTGGAGCAGATTTGCTGATGCTGCCCATGTTTAAGCATGAGGAAGAATTGCAAAAGTTTATTCAGTTAGTCGATGCTAGGGCTAAAGTAGTCGCTTTAGTAGAAACACCTGAGGCATTCAGTAAAATCGAAAATCTTGTTTCGATACCAGGTATTGATGAAATGTATATCGGATTAAATGATTTATCGTTAGCGCTGGGCTTAAATTTCATGTTTGAACCATTAATCAACGGTACCTTAGAGTATGTTACGGAAGTCATTAAAAAAGCAGGGATCCCTTTTGGATTCGGTGGCATTGCTAGGGTTGGGGAAGGTCTATTACCTGCGGAATGTTTACTGGGCGAACACATGAGATTAGGTTCTCATGCTGTTATTTTATCTCGTACTTTTACTCGTAAAGCGAGGACCCTTCCCGAAATACGAAAAATCATGGATGTTGCTTATGAAATTAAGCGCTTAAAAGAAGTTGAAATACAATGTAAAAAACGTACTCCATCAGAAGTTGAAGCAGATCAGCACAAAGTGAAAGAAATTATTAATACGATTATTAGCACATGAATACATTTTTTAAGAGAATATTTGATTTTATCGTTTCTATTATCTTATTTGTTTTTTTATTCCCTCTGTTTTTATTAATATCTCTAGCAATTTATATCAATAATCCAGGACCAATTTTTTATCGTCAGTCGAGAGTAGGGCGTCATGGAAAAGTTTTTCAATTGTTAAAATTCCGTAGTATGGTGGTTAATGCGGATAAAATAGGTCCTTATTACACATCAAAAAATGATACTAGAGTCACTCGGATGGGGCAGTTGTTGAGAAAAACAAGCATCGATGAGCTTCCTCAGATAGTTAATATTATTCGTGGAGAAATGAGTTTTGTAGGTCCTCGTCCCGATGTTTTGGAACAACAGCCTTTATACACGCCCTCTGAATGGGAAAAACGTCATACGGTATTACCAGGCCTAACAGGGCTGGCGCAAGCCTTAAAACGTTCTGAAGCAACGGTAGAAGAACGCAAACAATTAGATTTGAAATATGTGGATCAACAAAGCTTTTTATTAGACATGACGATTCTCTTTAAAACGTGTCAGCAAGTATTTTTCAAAGGAAGTTATTAATGTGCGGTATCTTTGGTTATTTCGATAGAAATGGTATTTCATTAAATTCAGATGAATTAAAAAAAATGGGGGATGCAATCCGGCATCGAGGCCCTGATGATTTTGGAGTTTTTGAATCTGATGGAGTTAGCATCGGTAATCAACGATTATCGATTATTGATTTGGAAAATGGTCATCAACCATTTATTTCTGAAGATGGACAAGTAGCTGTCGTGCAAAATGGTGAAATATATAATTACTTGGAGCTTGCTAAAGAACTTAAAGATATTGGCAACCCTTGTAAAACACAATCTGATACAGAAGTTTTATTAAAGCTTTATCAATCTTATGGAATAAATTTTTTGGACAAATTAAATGGCATGTTTAGCATTGCTATTTATGATAACCGAAATAAAGTGCTGCATTTGATTCGAGATCGAGTAGGCGTTAAACCGCTTTATATTCATGACAATGGTTCTCGTATTTATTTTGCTTCCGAAATAAAAGCACTGTTAAGAATGAATATTCCTAGGAATTTAGATCGAGAAGCACTTAATCACTATTTAAGTTTTAATTATGTTCCACCCCCTTTGACTTTATTTGAAGGAGTTCGGCATTTAATGCCAGGTCATTTAATGACAATCTCTCGAGAAAAAACAGAAACAAAGTGTTGGTGGAATCTTTCTGAAAAATGCAATATTAAGCACCAAACTGACAAAGAGTGGATTGAAGAATTTAATACATTGCTACATTCAGCAACGGAATTGCGGATGAGAGCTGATGTGCCTTATGGTGCTTTTCTCTCAGGAGGCGTTGATTCAAGTAGTGTGGTTGCTCATATGGCACAAGTATCGAAGCATCCTATTAAAACGTTTAGTATTGGTTTTGAAGATCCACAATATGACGAATCAAAATACGCTTTAATGGCTTCTCAAAAGTTTGGCACAGAACATTTTACTGAGTTGTTTGATATGAATGGCATGAACCGTTGGCCAAACATGATTTACTTTTGTGATCAACCTCATGGAGATGTTTCTTTTATTCCCACTCATCAAGTTGCTGGTTTAGCGCGCCAGCATGTCAAAATGGTCTTAACAGGTGATGGGGGCGATGAATTATTTGCTGGGTATGATAAATATCTAACATTTTTTAGTCGTGAATTGCCTAAAGATTATTTAAGAGATTACTTTAATAGTATTTCTGTATTTTCAGAAGAACAAAAAAAATCGTTATTTATAGATAATTATTCCCATGCGCAATCTAGTGTTGAGTTCGCCAATAAAATTTTTAATAAAGTGGAACATTGCGATCCCATTAATCAAGCTTTGTATTTTGATACCATGATGCTTTTGCCAGGTAATAATTTAGTAAAACCTGATCGTATGGGTATGGCTGTTTCATTAGAAGCTAGAACACCATTCTTAGATTATCGAATGGTGGAATTCGCTTTTTCAATGCCGGGCACCTTAAAATTACGAGAAGGCGAAACAAAATATATTTACAAAAAGGCAGTTTCTCAATTAATCGGAGAAGAGTTAACCTACCGAAAAAAACAAATGTTTACTGTGCCTATCGGTGATTGGTTTAGAGGAAAATTATCGCAATATGTAAAAGATTTATTATTATCTAATCAATTTATTGACCGAAGACTATTTAAACCCGAGGTTGTTGCGTGTTTGGTTGAACAACATTTAGCAGGCATAGCTAATTATACGCGTGAATTGAGAGCATTAGCGGCGTTAGAAATATGGTGTAGACGGTTTTTAGATGAGAGTTAGGCTTGATTAAACCATTCATTTGGAGTGGCGTCGCGTGATTTCGGAATATCGTTAGTATCAAGTCGAGGAATAAAAAAGCGGTTTTTGGCTTCAATAGAAGCAACGCGTACATTACCAGCAAATGCTGCCTTACATCCTTTTTCTATTAATATTTTTGTGGCGAGTTCACTGTAAGCATTATAAGGATAGCAAGCAGTCCAAGTATTCATACTAATGTTTAAATCTTGTAAAAACTGTTGAGAAAGCCCTATTTCTCGTTCTAATGCAGGTTGTGATAAGCGATCCCACCAGTAGTGATCATATCCATGAGATCCGATATGCATATTGTGGGCATGCATGTCTAAAATATGATTTTTAGATAGGTAGAGTTCCGTAGAAAATTCCTCTTCATTAATACTGACGTATTTTTCGAATAGGTGATTCAGTATTATCTGCCTTAATGTTTCAGGTAATTCAACTTGCAATATTCTTTTAATAAAAATGATTTCAGGAGGATCAAATCGACTCGATTTGGCTATGTTTTTAAAATAGTATTCATATGATTCAATTTCATATTCATTTTTATATTGATTTAAGAATAATTTGATATCGTTTAGAATTTTTGTTTTATCTTCAACAGAAGCTAATAAAAAATGAATTTTGTTAACATCTAACATACGATTTTCAGAAATTGCTTTCCCTGGGATGAAAAAAGTTCCTTGTAGTTTATATCGATGTAAAACGGGAAAAACATTCAAGTAGTGATCAATGTAACCATCGTCAAAGGTGAGTAATAGTGATTTTGGGGGTAAGGAGACATTATTATCAAAGCAAGCAATTAATTCTTCCATAGTAATAACGTTATAATGCTTTCTTAGGTACTCGATTTGTTCGATAAACAACTCTGTTTCCAGGGCCTTAATTTGAGGGAATTTTGATTTTTTTAAGTCTCTCACGTAATGATACATGATAACAGTACATTTATTTGTCATTTTTATTCGCTTTAATTTTAAAATTACTTAAAGTCGGTCTGTCGAAGTCAGCGTCCTGTTTTGTGACGTAAAGCTTACCTAAATTAGCAAACTCTGCAAGGTAATTATTGCTCCAATAAATCATAGAAGTTGATGCTGGATCTCTTAATTCAATGGGGTGGAAAAGATGAGGGAACTTAAAATACGGGTCATCATTGATAGAGAACCACCCAGAAGACAAAAAGCGTGATCCTATTTTCGAGCTTGTACAAAAAAAATCGATAATGGGGATACCTTTATCGTTCGCAAAATCAATGGAATAATTCATTGCAGCATTTATATCTCTTTCATCTCCAATGAGATCAATAATATGTAGTATTGATAAGCCTTCATCACTGGTATCTTGTCTAAGCACCAATAATACGCCGTCGTTCTCACAATTAGATTTGATTATTTTTATGTGGTAATCAAATGTTGGATGTTCAAGATACCGCCATTTTATGTATTCATATTCACGTGAAAAAAGATTGTAATTATTTTTGTATTTGTGAAATAAGTCATTAATTTTTGTTTCGTTAAGTTCTTCTGTTATATAGCCAGAAGGACTTTGACGTTGGTTCCAGTGTTGGGCTATTTCTTTTGCTAGAGGCTCATATTGTGCAAATGGTTCGATGTTATCCCAGTGTAAAACTTTAAGGTACCTGGGAATGCTTTTTGCATACCTAAATCCATGCCGTAAGTAGATAGATAAGGCATCAGAAGAAATCCCTAATCCAAAAATGATTTCATATTTATTTTGTAAATATGAAATCATTTTTGTTCCAATACCGAGATTTCTACGAGTTGTGTCAACTACCCAAGTTGTGAGTTCTGCACCCAAGAGTTTTTTATTTTCAACGAAAAAAGATCTGGAATTTACACCCATGATACCTAGAATTTTTTTATCTTCAGCGGCAATACAGCAGTGATCTATATTATTTTGATAAGGTATATCGATGAACTGCCATTGGTAGAATTCAGGTTTCGATAAGGCAATAGGTCTTTTCCAGTGAGTTTCAAAAAAATCACGGATATGTTTGCTTTCAATACCTAATTCAGAAGAAGTCCCTACGACAATACTCATGGCCTCACCAGTTTTTCAATAGCCCAGAAGTCTAACTAAAATACTGATTTCTAGCAATAAAACCTTTGATTGTATTCAATGGTAGATTGAATAGTCCTATTATAATAAAAGTATTTTTGTTAGGATGCAGCCCTATCTTAAATATGAGTTAAAGATTAATTGATATGAAATCTTCGGAAGTTAATCCTGTTCAAAAGAAAAAAATACTGTTTGTTGCCTATGGTGGTGGCCATGTCAATCTCGTGTCGCCTATTATTCAGAAATTCCTGTTGGTTGATGATTATGAAGTAACTGTTTTAGGGTTGACAACTGCAAGGTTTGTTTTAGAAAAACAGGGGCTCTCTTTTTTAACATTCAAAGATCTTTTATTAGAGTCTGATGCTCGGGCTTTGGAGGTAGGACAATCTTTAGCGAATGAATTGGTCGAATCAAAAATTCCCTATGATGAGTCTGTCGCTTATCTCGGTCTTTCTTACTACGATCTTGAATTTCGATTAGGCGTAGAAAAAGCAGCAGAAATGTATAGTCAAAGTGGACGACATGCCTTTCTACCATTAAGTATTTTAGAAAGATTATTTGAAAAAATAAAACCTGATTTATTGGTAACAACTAATTCTCCTCGTGCAGAGAAAGCTGCAATCCTGATTGCAAAAGAAAGAAATATTCCATCAATTTGCATTGTTGATTTATATGTTTTGGGTCACGATAAATGGTTAGCCAAACCTGGGTATGCTAATAAGCTCTGTGTTCAAAATGCCACGATGTACGATTCTTTGGTTTCATGTGGTCGAGATCCAAATGATATTGTTATTACAGGAAATCCTGCATTTGATAAATTAAAAGATCCTAAGCTTACCAAGTCTGGACAAGAATATAGAGCGCAAAAAAAATGGCACGATAAAAAAGTAATTTTGTGGGCTTCACAACCCGAACCTTTATTTCATTATCGCACGCAAGAAATTTCTAAATATCCCGAATTACCTGCACTCACAGCAAAACGTTTGAAGAAAATAGCACTACGTCATCCTGAATGGCATATAATTTTTAGACCACATCCTAGTGAAAAAGTAAATTATGGAGAATTACCAGAGAATATTACGTTGAGTGATGATATGGATGATTTATATATTTTATTGAGTGCGGCCGACTTAATCATTACATCAACTTCTACCGTTGGGCAAGAAGCATTGTATTTGGGTAAACGACTAGTAACGATCGATTTATCAGTTTATACACCAGATTTATTTTATAGTGCATTGGGGTTTTCAACAGGGGTTAGTGATCTTGAGAATTTAGAATCGGTTCTTATAGAAACAATATATAATCCGCCCAAAATTGTGGATTTACCTCCAGTAGGCGAAGCGACAAGTAAAGTTGAAGCTGTAATCCAAGAATTGCTAATGTAAGGAGTTCAAATGCTGAAAAAATCTTTATTTTACATATTGGGGTTTTTATTTTCTTTTACTGTCCATGCTGAGGAAAAGTCGGGAATTTACCCTTCAGGATGTAAACCTGTTTCTTTTGAATTTTTGAATGATCAATTGGTGCTTGCCAAATTCAAAAAGAATCCTAAACAACGATTATTTCTAATTAAAAATAGTGGGAAAAATAATATTTGGTTAGAACATCCTGTGAAAAATCCATCAGCCAGTGCAGGATGGTCATCTCAATTGAATATAGAACAATGGTCAGCGTTCGCGTTGAAAAGAAATAATTTTGTGTTTGCCTGTGTTGAAAGTTTACCAAGTGCGCAACAATATATTAGTTGCCAAGAAACACTCATTGTTTGTGAAATGGAAAAAGTGACTTTTAAACCCGAAAATTTAGGAAATTATTGGGTTGGAGAAAATTTAAGTTTAGAAAATCTATTAGCGACGATTCACTCAAGAGGGATTGAACTTCTGTGAATGGGATTGCTTACACACTGTCATCCCGATCAAGTGCTGCGTAAAAGACACTGGATCCCAGCTCTCGTGTTGCGACAGCTCAACACTCGGCTGGGATGACAGCACTGTATTTATTACGAGTGTTTTATTGTCATCCCGGCCGAGTGCCGAGCCTTTGCGGCACGAGAGCCGGGATCCAGCGTCTTTAAATCTCGGTCAGAATAATGGTAGTTTATAGATAATTAAGACTCTTTCTGTCTGCCATCGCAGTTATATTCACGGTACAGCTCTCTGGCTCGGTTTTTTGCTAATATGTTTCCTGTGGACGCATTAGAATTTTCATCCCTGGCTTTGAAGACCATTTCACGTTTTAATTCATCACACATCGAGGAAGCATTATTCACGAGAGGGAGATTGTCTGTACTGCATCCTGATAGTGATAAAACAATAAACAAGGGAGTTATTAAGCGATAATGAGAGAATATCATTGTTGTTTTCCATCCTATTCTGTAAAGTTGCCCACTTGGGTCGCGCAGTATAACTATTTTATCCTTATTAACAAACATTAAAGTCCAGTGAAAAAGAAAATACATCAAAATCAAGATCCTTATGCGAAGCGTGAGGCAGAGAAATATGAACACCCGATTCCTAGTCGTGAGTTTATTATTAGCCTGTTGCATGAGCTCGGTCGCCCTGTCAGACAGCCAGAATTAACAACACTCTTAAAATTAGAGCTAGAGGAGCAGCAAGAAGGCTTAAGACGTCGCTTAAAGGCGATGTTGCGTGATGGCCAATTGATGACTGACCGCCGTGGTCGTTACTGCCTAATTGATAAGTTAAATTTAATTGCGGGTAGAGTGGTTGGGCATCCCGATGGGTTTGGATTTGTAATCCCCGATAATGGTTCTGAAGACTTATACTTATCTGCACAACAAATGCGCATGGTATTACATGGTGACCGAGTGCTGGTACGTGAAAAAGGTGTCGATCGTCGTGGCCGGCGCGAAGGCATTATCGTCGAAGTCATTGAACGTAAAACAGAGCGTTTAGTGGGTCGTTATTTCCAAGAGAAAGAAGTTGCTTTTGTTGAACCAGATAATAAGCGAATCAACCACGATATTTTAATTCCTGCTGAAAATAGAGGTGCTGCAAAACATGGCCAAGTGGTTATAGCACAAATCGTGGTTCAACCGACGCCCCATAACCAACCGATTGGCAAAATTACTGAAGTACTTGGTGAACATATGGCACCTGGTATGGAAATCGATGTAGCGGTACGTGCCTATGAATTACCTCATATATGGTCTGATGCTGTGTCGGCAGAAGTCGACCGAATTGATCCCAAAGTATCTTCTAAAGATATTGAAGGTCGTAAAGATTGTCGTTTACTACCTTTTGTGACGATTGATGGAGAAGATGCAAAAGATTTCGATGACGCTGTTTTTTGTGAAAAACGATCTCGTGGTGGTTGGACACTGTATGTTGCGATTGCTGATGTGAGTCATTATGTAAAACCAAAATCAGCATTAGATGAAGAAGCACAATCACGAGGCACTTCTGTTTATTTTCCGGGTAGAGTTATTCCGATGTTGCCGGAAATATTATCCAATGGTTTATGTTCATTAAATCCCCGAGTCGATAGATTATGTATGATCTGTGAAATGCATATTACTTCGGCTGGAAAGCTTTCTAATTATGAATTTTATCCAGCAGTGATTCATTCAAAAGCAAGGCTGACTTATACTGAAGTAGCCGCAATGTTGGTTGATCACAATGAAAAATTACAAGATCGTTATCATGAAGTTTTTCCTCACTTAAAACAATTATATGCTTTGTATCATGTATTACATAAAGTGAGGCAACAACGTGGCGCTATCGATTTTAATTTAACTGAAACTCAAATTATTTTTGGTCCTGATAAAAAAATTGAAAAAATCGTACCTGTGCAACGCAATGATGCGCATCGCCTCATTGAAGAATGTATGTTGATGGCCAATGTATCCACCGCATTATTTTTAGAGAAAAATAAAATACCAATCTTGTATCGAGTGCACAAACCGCCTTCTGACGAGAAAATGACTTCCGTACGAGAATTTTTAGGTGAATTACGATTACAGTTAAAAGGTGGAAAAACGCCGAAACCAAAAGATTATGCACAGTTATTAGAAAGTGTTGAGCATCGACCCGATGCGCACTTAATTCAAACCATCGTTTTATATTCATTGAGCCAAGCAGAATATAATCCTAAAAATGAAGGCCATTTTGGATTAGCCTATAAAGCCTATACTCATTTCACTTCACCGATTCGTCGTTATCCTGATTTACTCGTACATCGAGCAATTAAACATCTCTTGACCCACAAAAAATCAAAACAGTTTTTCTACAATGCTGCTGATATGGTGAAATTAGGAGAACATTGTTCTGCAACCGAAAGGCGAGCCGATCAAGCGACTCGAGATTCTGTTGCTTGGTTAAAGTGTGAATATATGCAAGATCGAATAGGCGAAGTTTTTGAAGGTCGGATTAGTGCTGTTACCAACTTTGGCGTATTTGTGGAATTAAAAGATATTTATGTGGATGGTTTGGTTCATGTGACTTCTCTCAAAAATGATTATTATCATTACGATCCTGTTAAGCATCGGTTACGTGGAGAACGAACGGGTGTGGTGTATCGTTTAGGCGATGGTATTCGGGTTCAAGTGGTAAGAGTAGATTTAGACGAACGTAAAATAGATTTTGAATTAGCAGAGTAGAGATTGATATGGCAAATCAAGAATGGGTTTATGGTATTCACTCAGTGCGTTCTGTTTTAGAACGTTCTCCTCTGCGCGTGAAATATATATTAGTACAGCAAGATAATCCGAATGAACGTTATGATTCTATACTTGCTTTGGCGAAACTAAATGATATTTCTATTCAATTTCAATCATTACGTAAGTTTGATCAAATGTTACCGGATGCTAATCATCAAGGTGTTTTAGCTGCTTGCAAACCGGTGCCCACATTAGATGAAGCGGATATTGAAATTATTTTACAAAAGACAAAAGAACCACCGTTTTTATTAATCTTAGATGGCGTGCAAGATCCTCATAATTTAGGTGCTTGTTTGAGAACGGCAGATGCTGTGGGTGTGCATGCAGTGATTGCGCCTAAAGATCGTTCTGTGGGTTTAACACCAACGGTTTTAAAAGTCGCGTGTGGTGCTGCTGAATCTGTTCCTTTTATCACTGTGACTAACTTAGCACGTACCATGCAAAAATTAAAAGATTTAGGGGTTTGGTTATATGGTGCTTCAGAAGAAGCAACAGAAAGTGTATTTTCGACGGATTTAACGGGTGGTGTTGGATTAGTGATGGGTGCGGAAGGAGAAGGTTTACGTCGCCTCACTCGAGAAAATTGTGACTTCTTAATAAAAATTCCTATGAATGGTATTGTTGAAAGCTTAAATGTTTCTGTCGCGAGTGCAGTTTGTATGTTTGAAGTGGTAAGACAACGAGGTCAGCATGGTCGCAAATCCTAGAATTATTGTCGCACTAGATTTTGAAGATATAATTTCTGCTGAAAAGTTAGTGGCTGAATTAGATCCTAAATTGTGTTGTCTTAAAGTGGGTAAAGAAATGTTTACTCGCTTTGGATCCGCTTTTGTTAAGAAATTAATTCAACAAGGGTATCCTGTTTTTTTAGATTTAAAATTTCATGACATTCCAAATACAGTAGCAAAAGCTTGTTTAGCTGCCGCTGATTTAGGTGTGTGGATGTTGAATGTTCATGCGAGTGGTGGTCGTGCGATGTTAACTGCGGCGCGTGAAGCCATAGATAAATATGCGGGAAATAAACCATTATTAATCGCGGTGACTGTGCTCACGAGTATTGGTGAACAAGATTTACATGAGGTGGGTGTGCAGGGAACGATAGATGCACAAGTACATCGATTGGCTGATCTCACTTTTCAATGTGGTTTCAATGGTGTGGTTTGTTCTGCACAAGAAGCACCGATGTTGAAAAAAGCTTATGGAAAAAACTTTTATTGTGTGACGCCAGGTATTCGTTTAGAAGATAGTAAGGCGGATGATCAAAAAAGAGTGCTCACACCTGTTCAAGCAATAGAAGCCGGCGCAGATTATTTAGTGATTGGTCGGCCGATCACACAATCCAAAAATCCTCTCGAAGTTTTAAAGAAAATAAAATTAGACATTGCTCCTTTCATTGTGTAATAATCACGCATTCCAGGACATTCAAAACTTACTCAACCGCGTTGAGTATCCCCTACGGACAATTCATTCAAAATAATAAGACAGGGAGTTTTCCTATGAAAATCGTTGATACTTTTTCAAGTATTTTAAGTGCTTTGTTTCTTGTAGGTGTTGCGCATGCCAATGTTGCAACTCAGCCAACGTTTCAGAACACAGAGGCTTCTAAGCCAGTCGCTGTTCAATCCCAATCTGTTAAAGCAGATCAAGTGACTGAAACCGTGAAAGTCAATTTGAATACCGCTGATGCTAAGACTTTAGCACATGTCATCAAAGGTATCGGATTGAAAAGAGCAGAAGCCATTGTCGCATTCCGAGAAAAAAATGGATCCTTTAAATCCATCGATGATTTGGTAAAAGTCCGACAAATAAGCCCCAAGTTTATCGAGAAAAACCACAAGGAGTTAGAAGAAAAGTTCACGGTAGGAGAAGTGCAAGCATAGGATGAGTTTCGCGGAGGGGGATATCAATATCCCCCTCATTTTAAACATAGGTTATACTTAAAATTTGAGATAACTAGTTTTTAATAGTTTCTAATTTTGAATTCACCGAAATCCGATCATCAAACACAAAACAATTACCTTCCCAATAGTCTCCGCCACATTTTTCAAAGTATTTTAAAATGCCGCCGTGTAATTGATACACTTTTTTGAATCCTTGTTCTTGTAAAACCATGGCGGCTTTTTCACATCGAATGCCGCCTGTGCATACAATGACGAGCGGTTGATCTTTCAATGCAGGATCCATTTTTTTTGTAGCTTCAGGGAATTCACGAAAGTGTTTGATGTTGAGTTCAACAGTATTTTTAAAATGACCATATTCAACTTCAAAATGATTTCTCGTATCGAGCAAAGTGAAATCAGAATTATTGTCATACCAATTCTTTAATTCTTCGGGATCTAGATAATGACTCGGTTGGTTATGTAGAGTAATTTCAGGAACCCCGATAGTCACAATTTCTTTTCTGACTTTAGTAAACAGTTTTTCATAAGGCACAAAATCAGAGAGGCTTTCTTTGAATTCCATCTTTTCGAGAGGTGGAATAGTCGCCATAAATTGTTTAATCGCATCAATACTTTCTCTGGAACCTGCCAACATGAGATTAATGCCTTCAGTGGCAATCAGAATCGTGCCCAATAATCCTAAACGTTTACATTCGGCTCTTAAGGTGTCTTTTAATGCGAGAGGGTTTTCTAATTGAAAGAATAGATAACTGGAAATATTTACTATACTCATACGTTTTCCTATTTATAATGCTGTTGTCATCCTGAACGTCAGCGAAGGATCTCAGAGTAACCCCGAGATCCTTCGCTGACGTTCAGGATGACAATAAGTAATATATTAGATTTTAAAGACCCGTATAATAGCAAAAATTTGAGGACCTCACTATGGATTGCTTGTTTTGTCAGATTATCGAAGGGAAAATACCGAGTGATTTGTTGTACCAAGATGACCAAATCGTCATTTTTTCAGATATTAATCCACAAGCGCCCATTCATAAGCTGATTGTACCTCGTAAGCATATCGCGACGATGAACGATGCAACTGCTGAAGATGCAGCTTTGATAGGCCATATGGTACTGTCGGCTCAGAAACTGGCGAAGCAATTATCTATTGCTGAAGAGGGATATCGATTAGTATGGAATACTAATAAAGGGGCAGGGCAAGCCGTTTTTCACATTCATTTACATTTATTAGGTGGTCGAGTACTGCATTGGCCGCCAGGATAGGAAATATTATGTCGAATTTAGAGAAGCACTACTTAGAAATCATAAAATCCCTGGGTGAAGATCCCAAGCGAGAAGGCTTGGTAAAGACGCCTAAAAGAGCAGCCATTGCGATGGAGCATATGACCGAGGGTTATCGCCAGTCGCTTGCAGAAATCGTTAATGGGGCGATTTTCGAATCCGATATGGATGAAATGGTGATTTTAAAGAATATTGAATTGTATTCTTTGTGCGAGCATCATTTATTACCTTTTTTGGGTAAGTGCCATATTGGATACTTACCAACGGGAAAAGTGATTGGTTTATCTAAGCTGGCTCGCATTGTAGATTTGTATGCAAGACGTCTTCAGATCCAGGAACAATTAACGCGACAAATTGCGGAAGCCATTATGGAAGTGACACAGGCATCAGGCGTTGGTGTGATTATTGAAGCTAAGCATTTATGTATGATGATGCGAGGCGTTGAGAAGCAAAATTCAGTGATGAAGACATCGGTTATGCTCGGAACTTTGAGAAATAATGCAAGTAGTCGTATGGAGTTTTTGAATTTGATTGGGACGGGGGCGGAGTTGTAATTTTTACTGTCATCCATGCTGAGCGCTGTATGAAAGTCGCTGGATCCCGGCTCTCGTGTTGGAAAAGCACAACACTCGGCCGGGATGACAGGACTGAGCGTTGATTGTCATCCCGGCCAAGCGCCGAGCAAAGCCTTTAATATACCAGCCGGCGCGCGAGCCGGGATCCAGTGTCGTTGAAACTAGCTTTGCTCAGCCGTTTCAATCGCTCTCTTACTTAATTTAATTTTGCCTTGTCGGTCTACATCTAAGACTTTAACTTTAATAAGCTGACCTTCTTGCAATACATCAGTCACTCTCTCTACTCGTTCTTCTGAGATTTGAGAGATATGAAGCAAACCATCTTTGCCACCGGGTAAAGTCACGAATGCGCCAAAATCTACGATTCGGCTAATTTTACCTTCATAGATTTGCCCGATTTCTACCTGAGCGGTTAAGTTCTTGATGATATTAATGGCTTTCTCAGAAGCTGCTTGATCTGCTGAGAATATCTTAACGGTACCGTCGTCACTGATGTCAATACTAACACCAGTTTCTTCAGTAATAGAACGTATGGTCGCGCCGCCTTTTCCAATCACATCACGGATCTTGTCAGAATCAATTTTGATTGTGACGATACGGGGTGCAAACTCAGAAATTTCTTCTTTAGGCTTAGTGATGTATTGTCCCATGACTTCTAGAATATGTTGTCGGCCATGTTTCGCTTGCTCTAATGCAATGCCCATAATTTCTTGCGTAATGCCGTCAATTTTAATATCCATTTGCAAAGCAGTAATACCTTGTTGTGTACCTGCCACTTTGAAATCCATATCACCTAAATGATCTTCATCACCTAAAATATCGGTGAGTACTGCAAATTTATCGCCTTCTTTCACAAGTCCCATTGCAATACCAGCAACAGGCGCTTTAATCGGCACACCGGCATCCATTAATGCGATACTTGTTCCGCAAACAGTAGCCATAGAACTAGAACCATTTGATTCTGTGATTTCAGAAACAACACGGAGTACATAAGGAAAATCAGTGGCTGAAGGAAGAACCGCTTCAAGCGATCTTCTCGCTAAACGACCATGTCCAATTTCACGTCGTTTAGGGCTGCCTACCATTCCAATTTCTCCAACAGAAAATGGCGGGAAGTTATAATGCAACATAAATCTTTCTTTCATTTCACCGTAAACAGAATCAATCATTTGAGCATCTCTTTCATTACCCAACGTAGCTGCAACGATGGCTTGCGTTTCTCCACGAGTAAATACGGCTGAACCATGTGCTCTTGGTAAGAAGTTTGTTTTAATCGTGATGGGACGTACGGTTTTGTTATCACGACCATCAATACGAGGTTCTCCATTCAGAATGCGTTCGCGAACTGTTTTCTTTTCAATTTTATTGAATAGAGCTTTCACTTTTTCAACGTCAACTTCAGAACCCATTTCAGCTGTAATTTGCTGAGCCGTGTTTTCTCGAAGCTTATTTAATTCTGTTACACGTGTTGTTTTTTCTTGAATTAGGTAAGCATTAGCAATAGCGCTTTTAGCAACAGAATCTACTTTGTTTTCTAAAGTAAGATCTGGCGTATGAGCTGGCTTCCAATCCCAAGATGCATTTCCTACTTCTTTTGCAAAATCGTTAATGAAAGCAATGATAGGTTTCATCATTTCATGGCCGTACACCACAGCGCCTAACATCACTTGTTCAGATAATTGTTTTGCTTCTGATTCAACCATTAATACCGCTTTTTCAGTTCCAGCAACGACGAGATCTAATGCGGATTCTTCAATTTGAGAGCGGGTTGGATTTAATAAGTAAATACCATCTTTGTACCCTATTCTGGCAGCGCCTATAGGTCCCATAAAAGGGACACCAGAAATAGCTAAAGCGGCAGAAGCGCCGATCATCGTTGGGATATCTGCGCTAATTTGAGGATCCAATGACATGACAGTCCCAATAATTTGGACTTCGTTTTTGAATTCTTTAGGAAATAATGGGCGTAGTGGTCTATCTATTAGGCGTGCAATTAAAGTTTCGGGATCAGAAGGACGGCCTTCACGCTTTAAGTATCCACCAGGAATTTTTCCTGCAGCATAAGTACGCTCAGTGTAATTGACTGTCAGAGGGAAGAAATCTCTTTCTACAGAAGGGTTTCTTTCAGCAACAACAGTGACTAATATTTTTGTGTCATCAAGGCTTACGATAACGGCGCCGGTCGCTTGACGAGCTATTTCTCCAGTTTCTAAAGTTAAAGTGTGATCGCCAAACTGAATGGATTTTTTTACAATATTCACGAGGTATTTCCTGTATTGATGTACCTACCTCGGCTGAGGTAGGTAGATGAATTAATATGAATCTCTTAAATCTAACTGTCCAATAAGCTTACGGTAAGAAGTAATGTTTTGGTCTTTTAGGTACTGCAGTAACTTACGACGTCTATTAACCAAGCCTTGCAAGCCTTGTTTAGAATGGAAGTCTTTGCGAGCTGTTTGAAAGTGGATGGTCAAACCTTTGATACGTTCAGTGAGCAACGCGATTTGTACTTCTGGAGAACCCGTGTCCTCTTTTGCTCTTTGAAAGTTCTTAATGATGGGTTGCTTTTCACTTGTTGCCAATGCCATTTAAATCTCCTCATAAAATAGGTCGGCCATTGTATAGATCCCCCATCAAAAAAGGAAGAATATTCTTTTAAATAGACCGCAAAGCCAGTAGAATCCGGGTCCATTTTGATATTTAGGGGAAAAGTATGGCGCGTATTACTGTCGAAGATTGTTTAGAACACGTAGATAACCGCTTTGAGCTGGTGATTATTGCCTCAAAACGAGCTCGTCAACTGGCTATGGATAACGTAGAACCCCTAGTACCTTGGGAAAATGACAAAGCCACTGTGGTTGCTTTAAGAGAAATTGCAGAAGGTAAGATAGATGCAAGGGTCTTAAATCAAGAAGCCCCTGCCCGAGTTGTCGATGAAGAAGCAATTTCAATGGAAGTAATCTCTGAAGTAGGGATTTCCGTGGAAGAGACGTCTCAAGAAGAGGATTCCAAAGAGGACGATTTACCGGCATCAGAATAGCTTCGGAGAATGGAGTGGGGTATTTTACTAGTCTTGGGAAGGAACTGGATAAGTATTTAGAACCAGAGCAAATTGAATTAGTCCATGAGGCATATCTATTTGCTTGTGAAGCCCATAAAGGTCAAAAACGCCGCTCCGGGGAAGCCTATGTCACTCATCCTATCGCTGCTGCGACCATACTGGCGAAGATGCGAATGGATTATCAAAGCATTATCGCTACTTTACTGCACGATGTTTTAGAAGATACAGGTCTTACCAAAGAAGAGTTAGCAGACTCTTTTGGGGAAGATATTGCTGAATTGGTTGATGGGGTGAGCAAACTCACTCAAATCAGTTTTGAATCTCGCGCAGAAGCCCAAGCCGAAAATTTCCGCAAAATGATCTTAGCGATGGTGCGAGATATTCGCGTCATATTGGTGAAACTCGCTGATCGATTACACAATATGCGCACGCTCGGTGTATTGCCCCCGAAAAAAAGGCGTCGTATTGCCAGAGAAACTATTGAAATTTATGCGCCGATTGCTAATCGATTAGGTATGCATAGCTTATATATTGAATTAGAAAATTTAGGGTTCCAAGCACTTTATCCCATGCGTTATCGGATCTTGAATGAAGCAGTGAAAAAAGCGCACGGAGATCGTCAAAGAATCATCGATGAAATTGAAGCGACACTAAAAACTTCTGTGAAAAAACAAAATGTCGTTGTTTATTCCGTTTATGGAAGACAAAAGCATCTATATAGTATTTATAAAAAGATGCGTACTAAGCACAGCTCATTTTCAGATATCATGGATGTTTATGGATTTCGTATTGTCGTAGATAGTGTAGATGCATGCTATCGTGTTTTAGGTATTGTTCATAATCTCTTTAAACCAGTGCCTGAACGTTTCAAGGATTATATTGCCATTCCAAAAGTGAATGGCTATCAATCGCTACATACTACTTTGTTTGGCCCTTATGGGGTGCCATTAGAAATACAAATTCGTACGGAAGATATGGATAAAGTCGCAGAAAATGGTATTGCTGCACACTGGTTATATAAATCGACGGGTTTAAATGCAGACGAAGCACAAGCGCGTGTACGAGAATGGGTGAAAGGATTATTGGAAATTCAACAAAGCGCAGGCAGCTCATTAGAATTTATTGAAAACGTTAAAATTGATTTATTTCCTGATGAAGTTTATGTGTTTACCCCGAAAGGCGATATTTTGGAATTACCAAAAGGTGCGACACCCGTTGATTTTGCTTTCGCTGTACATTCTGATATTGGTAATAGTTGTGTGGCAGCAAAAGTGAATCGTCATTTAGCACCACTCAGTGTCCCACTGATGAATGGACAAACTGTAGAAATTATTACGGCGCCGAGTGTGAGTCCTAACCCTGCTTGGTTAAATTTCGTAGTAACCGCAAAAGCACGCAGTAATATTCGACACTTTCTGAAAACTCAGCAAGAAAGTGAATCGATTGAACTCGGCAAAAGATTATTAGAAAGAGCGCTCGATAGTTTTGGTATGTCGCTGAAAGACATTGATGCTAAAAAATTAAAAACTTTAGTAGCAGAATTAAATTACTCATCTGTCAATGTGTTATATGGAGAGATTGGATTAGGGAATCAAGTTGCTTTACTCATTGCAAAACGATTACTCGTTTCTAAAAAACGAATTGAGAATTTGGAAGGTATCGTCGGTCAAGATGAACAACATCCATTACAAATCAAAGGCACAGAAGGAATGGTTGTGCGCTATGCGACTTGTTGTCGTCCTATTCCTGGAGATCCTATCGTAGGATGTATTCGAGCAGGATATGGGATTACTGTACATGAAGAACGTTGTGAAAAAGTCGCTAAATTTCGTAATAAACCGGAGCGGTTTGTCAATATGGCTTGGGAAGATGATATCGAAGGCACTTTCAAAGTTGATTTAACGGCTGAAGTGATCAATCAACGAGGTGTCTTGGCGCAATTAGCAGGTGCTGTTTCTGCTGCAGAAGCAGATATTGATAATATAACTGTTGATCCTCGTGATGGAGAATGTAGCCGAGTGCAATTAACAATCGTTGTTCGCGATCGATTACATTTAGCCAGAGTCATGCGGCGGATCCGAGCCATCAATTCTGTCACACGATTAATACGCGGAAAAAAAGGAGCACTCTAATGTATAAAGAAATCATCGCAACTGAAAAAGCACCAGAAGCCATCGGAACGTATTCACAAGCGGTTAAAGTGGACAATATTGTTTATTTATCAGGGCAAATTCCTTTAGTACCTGAAACGATGGAATTGATCGCAGGAGATTTTACTCAGCAAATGCATCAAGTTTTTAAAAATTTGTCCGCAGTTTGTAAAGCCGCTGGTGGTGGTTTAGAAAATATTGTGAAATTAAATGTATATTTAACGGATTTATCAAATTTTCCGAAAGTGAACGAAGTCATGGCAGAATATTTTTCGAAACCATATCCT
The DNA here is from genome assembly GCA_018241565.1 of Pseudomonadota bacterium. Taxonomy (GTDB): domain Bacteria; phylum Pseudomonadota; class Gammaproteobacteria; order JAFEDO01; family JAFEDO01; genus JAFEDO01. Next base: position 9,205 of record JAFEDO010000007.1, on the reverse strand, counting down.
GCTCGCGCAGCGGTGGGTGTTTCTCAATTACCAAAAGGTTCACAAGTCGAAGCAGATGGTGTGATGGTCGTGTTGTCCTGAGTGAGTTACTGTCATCTCGAGCGTGAATAGTGTCATCCTGAGCGCCAGCGAAGGATCTCGAGGTTAATCCTGAGATCCTTCGCTGGCGCTCAGGATGACACAACCTGGCCTTGTTGGTTAGGATAGAAATCTTAAAAAGTAAATCCCACACTGGAAATTAGTGAATAATTATTTCGAGGCTGATTTCCAAATAAATGTTGCGCTATGGGTATACCAACACCTACTTGAATAATTAAATGTTGTGAAGAGATCCACAAGGAAGGTGTTGTTGTTATCATGTTGCCACCAGAATTGGGATCGATAATGCCATTCATTCGATTCTTTTCACTATATTGTCCATCTACTTCTACCATCCAAGCAAAAATCCACTTGTCTTCAATACTAAAAATATTTCTTCCAAAGCCAGCTTGATACAAAAATTGATTACCAAATTGAGTATTGTTACGAGAGGTGGTGAGTACAGTGCCATAAGAAGTAAATCCGAACCAATTGGTATACATACGATTAAATGTGGCACCTAAAAAGAAGCTAGGAGAGCCAAATCCGGTTGGGGGATCTTTTTTACTAGAGCCCGTTGGAAATGTCATATTAGTGACAACAGTCGCTTGATCGACAAATTGATTATTTTGTTTGTTATAAAAAGCATATTCAAATTGGACAGATGAATCTTCTAATCCTGCAGCATGCTGGGACCCCGATCTATAATCAGCTGCAATAGGCATATTAAAGTAAACGGATAAATTGTCTGTGATTCCATATAAAAATGAGGGAGCAATATCAATAAATTGCGAACCTGAGTTTTTAAAATCATCCGCGAGTAAAAAGAATATTTTTTGATTTTTATCAACAATATTTTGACCAAAACCAACCAGTGGCCCTGGTTGCTGAGAGCTAGATAAAGCAAAATTTCCTGTTTTTGGAAAACTGCTGTCATCTCGACTTGCATAAACAAGCGAAGAGATGAAGAATAAAATCAGAAAGATAAAAAGATTTTTTATATGCAACTGCTGAGTGAGAAATACTGATCGCATATGTTTTTTAGCTCCAAAATATTATTTTTGCTTTACTTCATGAATATTATCATTAAGTGAAGTTTTACAAAAGTTCCTTATTTTTCCGCGATTTTTTTTGATGGGTCTGATAGAATCCCATTTTTAGGACAACATTTTAAGACACCATGATTTCTGAAATCGAAAATAGTTCACCACAGCACGATGCTGCCTCCATGTCTTGCGAAGGTCTGAAAAAAGTAGGGCCTAAGATGTTGGAGCGCCTTAAAAAATGCCAAATCGAAACGATTCAAGATTTGTTATTTCATTTGCCTTTTCGTTATCAAGATCGAACACGTATTACGCCGATAGGAGCTTTAAGAGACGGTGACTATGCCGTGATTGAAGGCGTTGTACAGCGAGCTCACATTAAGCCGGGACGTAAAGCGAGTTTAGTGGTTCGTATCGAAGATGCGACAGGCAGTGTTGATTTAAGATTTTTTCATTTTAATGCGAGTCAAAAAAATTCTTTTCAAGTGGGAGCAAAGGTCCGTTGTTTTGGTGAAGTTCGTGGGTTGCATGGTCATTTCGCGCTATTTCATCCAGAGTATCGATTTGTCATAGAAAATTCCGTAGTCCCTGTCGAAGAATTTTTAACCCCCATTTATTCAACGACAGATGGACTCAATCAAAAAAGTTTAAGAAATTTAACCGATGAAGTTTTAGCATTATTAGAAAAACAAGATTTATTAATAGAGTATTTGCCAGAGTCTTTTTTAAAAGAATTTAATTTTATTCCTTTAAAAGAAGCAGTTTTATTTGCACATCGACCTTCTCCTGATACGCCCACGCTCTTATTAGAAGAAAAAAAACATCCTGCACAAAGACGGTTGGCATTCGAAGAATTATTAGCACATACACTTGCTATGCGGCGATTGCGGCAAAAAGTACGTCATCATAAGGCGCCCGATTTAAAAGGAACGGGTGCTTTAGTGTCATCATTCATTGCTGCATTACCCTTTTCTTTAACAAAAGCGCAATGCCGAGTAACAGATGAAGTAGCAACCGATTTATCTCAAGCCATTCCTATGATGCGCTTAGTGCAAGGAGATGTAGGTTCAGGAAAAACAGCCGTTGCAGTAATCGCTGCATTACAAGCTGTAGAATCAGGATATCAAGCAGCTGTGATGGCCCCTACAGAAATATTGGCAGAGCAACATTATGTAAATTTTTGTGAATGGTTGAAACCATTAGGTATTGAAGTCGCTTGGTTATCAGGGAAATTAAAAACGAAAAAGCGACAAGAAGCTTTAGAAGAAATCGTCAGTGGTCGAGCAAAAGTGATTGTTGGTACACATGCTTTATTTCAAGAAGATGTGGTTTTCGCAAAGTTGGGATTAGTCATTATTGATGAGCAGCACCGATTTGGTGTGCATCAACGCATGGCCTTGCGAGACAAAGGAGCCAATACGGATACGGTTCCTCATCAATTAATAATGACGGCGACTCCCATTCCTAGAACATTAGCAATGACAGCTTATGCTAATTTGGATTGCTCAGTGATTGATGAATTGCCGCCAGGGCGTATTCCCGTTGGAACTATCGTTTTATCCAATGAAAAAAGGGGTGAAATCATAGAAAGAATTCGTGCAATTTGTCGAGAAAAACGGCAAGCTTACTGGGTTTGTACCTTGATTGAAGAATCAGAAGTTTTGCAATGTCAGGCAGCAGAAATCACGGCGACGCAATTAATCGAAGCATTACCTGAATTAAAAATTGCCTTGATACATGGTCGAATGAAACCAGAACAAAAACAAGAAATCATGGCGGCTTTTCAAAAAGGGGATATTGATTTACTCGTAGCAACCACCGTCATTGAAGTCGGTGTCAATGTTCCAAATGCGAGTTTAATGGTGATTGAAAATCCAGAGCGTTTGGGGCTGGCGCAACTGCATCAGTTAAGAGGACGAGTGGGACGTGGTAGTGCGGAGAGCTTTTGTGTTTTAATGTATCAATCTCCGCTGTCTTTATTTTCAAAGCAACGATTGCAAATTATGAGAAACAGCCATGATGGTTTTGTGATTGCCCAAAAGGATTTAGAGTTGCGAGGACCCGGAGAAGTATTAGGCGTTCGTCAAACAGGCTTAGTACACATGAAAGTTGCTGATTTAATTCGAGATCAAGATTTAATTCCAAAAGTGCAGCGATATGCAGACATTTTTTTAAAGCAATATCCTGAACGAGTAGAACCATTGATTCGACGTTGGGTAAACCAAGGTGAAAGATACGTCGATGTGTAGGCTTTCATCTTGAGAGTGAACTGTGTCATCCTGAGAGTGAAATGTGTCATCCTGAGCGTCAGCGAAGGATCTCATGGTTAACCCTGAGATCCTTCGCTGACGCTCAGGATGACAAGTCTTGGTTTCCGAAGAAATTTAGAATAGAGGTGTTTCAGTGAGTATTCGAAAAGCAGTCGCATTAATTTCTGGTGGCTTAGATTCCATGTTAGCTGCCAAAGTCATTTTGGATCAAGGTGTTCAAGTCGAAGGTTTAAATTTTTATACCGGCTTTTGTCATTCAGGTCATACATCTGCAATACGTAGCAGTCAACGAAATAAAGAGAAACGTAACGATGCGCTTTGGGTAGCTGAACAATTAGGTATTAAGCTTCATATTATTGATAGTGTCGAAGAATATAAAGACGTATTAACCAATCCTCAATTTGGCTATGGAAAGAATTTAAATCCCTGTTTAGATTGTAAAGTTTTCATGGTGAAAAAAGCCAAACAATGGATGGATGAAAACGGTTTTGATTTTATTATTACAGGTGAAGTTATAGGACAACGCCCTAAATCGCAACGTAAAATCAATATGCCATTGGTGTCACAACGTTCTGGTGCTGACGACCGATTATTACGTCCACTGTGTGCGAAAAATTTGCCAATCTCTTTACCCGAACGCGAAGGCTGGGTGAATCGAGAAAAGTTATTTGATTTTAAAGGTCGAGACCGTAATCCCCAATTTGAATTAGCGGAACAATTAGGTATAGAAAGCTATGCCCAGCCAGCAGGTGGATGCTGTGTATTGACGGATGAAAATTATTCACGCAAATTAGCAGACATGTGGCAAAACCGTGGTGAAAAGAAATACGAATTGGATGATATCATTTTGTTAAAAGTGGGTCGTCATTTGCGCCCAAGACCTCACTTCAAAATGATCATCGGTCGGGATGAAGGAGAAAATAAATTTCTTGAAGGTTACCGAAAGCGATTCCAACATTTTCGCATTACCAGTCATACAGGGCCACTTATTTTAATAGAGGGTAAATTATTAGATGACGATTTAAATTTTGCTGCTAGAATTGCGGCACGATTTAGCGCTGGGCGCTTAGCCGATGAGGTGACTGTCACACTGACCTCACTGCAAGGTGAAACCTTACAGTTACAAGTAAACCCACTGCCGGTAGCAGAGATTCAACAGGGATGGTACTTATGAGTTATGAAGTAATAGATGCAAGAGGATTGCTTTGTCCGCTGCCCGTTATCAAAGCACAGAACAAAGCAAAACAATTACAACCTGGGGATACCCTAGAAATCATTTGTACTGATCCAGGTGCACAACACGATATACCAGCTTGGTGTCGTATTCATGGACACAAAGTCATTGAAATCCAACAGGATGAAGAGTCTGATGATTTTAGTGTTATTGTGGAGATTTAATCATTGAACGCGCATGCGCACCACCATCATCATGCTCATCGTTATAGTCAAACAAAACGCATGACTATTTTTGTGAGTTTCACGAATGCGTTGCTTGGGTTTTTAAAAATCATTTTTGGATTATTAGGCCATTCGATGGCTTTAGTTGCCGACGGTATACATTCATTTGCAGATTTGATTACCGATGTATTAGTTTTTTTTGCAGTACGCTTTAGTACGCAAGCAGCAGATCTAGAGCATCCTTATGGTCATGCTCGAATAGAAACGGCAGCAACGGTTTTGCTCGCAGTGATTGTCATTTTAAGTGGTGCGGGCATCGCTTATGATGCCGTGATTGAAATGCATGAAAAAACACTTCAAAAGCCCGATTTTTATGTATTAGTTGTTGCGTTTATTTCTATTGTCATTAAAGAAATACTCTATCGATATACTTTACGTGTTGCGAAACACATTGATTCGCGATTATTGCAAGCCAATGCATGGCATCATCGGAGTGATGCTGCTGCTTCCATGGTTGTATTGATAGGTATTACCGGTGCAATATTAGGGTTTAGATATTTAGATGCGATTGCTGCAATCATTGTTGGTTTGATGGTTGCAAAAATGGGATGGGAATTGGGTTGGTCTAGTATTCGGGAATTAATAGACACGGGTGTTGATCCGGAATTACTAGAAAAAATGCATGAGACAATTTCAACAGTACCTGGTGTGCGTTTCATTCACCAATTACGAACACGTTCCATGAGTGGACGTATTTTAGTAGATGTGCATGTGCAAGTGGATCCAGATTTATCGGTTTCAGAAGGACATTACATTGGTCACCAAGTGCATCATCAATTACAAAAAAAGATTCCGTCTATACAAGATGTGACAGTGCATATCGATCCTGAGAATGATGAAGTAGCACCTTTAACTCACGATTTACATCCCCGAGAAGAAGTACTTAAAGTACTCGAAGAAAAGTGTCGAGGACTAAAAGGCTCTGATGAAATGACTCATATCCATCTCCATTATTTATCTGGAAAAATTCAAGTTGAAATTGTTTTCCCTCACGCTGTTCTTTCCAATCCTGCCGAATTACAAGTGTTAACAGAGCAATACCGAAAAGCATTAGCCGATATCAAGTATATTTCATCGGTAAAATTGCTATTTTCTTAATATTTTCTATCAATCAATAATATCGTTATTTCAGAATTTTTTAAGAGGGTTATCCAAATTGATAGCTTACCCCACAAATAGTGACACTATTTGCGAGGTATACCCACAAATAGTTTTATCGATTTTAAGCTCAGGATAAGACTTTAGAATTGAAACAGTAGGTTTTTATGGTTGATCGGGAATGAGGTTTTATTAATGACTGGTGGCTACGGGGGGACTCGAACCACCGACCTCAGCATTATGAGTGCCGCGCTCTAACCAGCTGAGCTACGTAGCCATTAAAATGAGGAGGCGATTCTGAGGGCTCTATGGCTTATTTGTCAAGAATTTATCGAGATTTGTCTCACTATAATCGACTCAATCAACTCATTACGACCCATGGATCACATTAAAATATTTAATCATAGCGCTCAAAATATGAGTACAATGCCGACCTTATTTAAATTAAAGGTGGTTTGTGAGTCATTTAATTAGTCTAGAGAACGTGTCATTGGCATTTGGCTTAGATCGGTTGCTTGATCAAGTGAAATTACAAGTTTCAAAAGGAGAGCGTATTTGCTTAATTGGGCGAAATGGGGCTGGCAAATCCTCTCTTTTGAAGGTCATTGAAGGGACATTGCAGCCTGATAGTGGCATCGTTTGGCGTGATCACAATTTACGGTTAGCTCGATTAGCGCAAGATCTGCCTCAGTATGCGACAGGTACGGTTTATGACTTTGTCGCGGAAGGTTTGGCTGAAACAGGAAAATTATTGGCGGCTTATCATGCTTTAACGCATCGCTTAGCCGATGAATATACGCCTGAGAATCTGAATAAGTTGGCGCAGCTACAAAAAGCTATTGATACTAAGCAGGGTTGGCATTTCGATCAAAACATTAACACGGTTCTTAGTCGCCTAGAGTTAGATCCTGAGCGATTAGTCTCTGAGCTTTCAGGTGGTTGGCAACGTCGAGTCGCTTTAGCAAAAGCATTAGTTTATTCACCCGATCTTTTATTATTGGATGAACCAACAAATCATTTAGATATTGAAGCGATACAGTGGCTTGAAAATGAATTAATGACTTGTAACATTGGATTAGTGTTTATTACACACGATCGCTCTTTGTTACAACGATTAGCGACTCGGATTATTGAGTTGGATCGAGGGCAACTCACTTCTTGGCCAGGCGATTATGCGAACTTTTTAAGACGTAAAGAAGAGTTATTAAGTGCAGAATCCAAACTGAATAGCGAGTTTGATAAAAAGTTAGCGCAAGAAGAAGTTTGGATCCGACAGGGGATTAAAGCGCGACGAACTCGTAATGAAGGTCGCGTTCGAGCATTAGAAGCGATGCGACGTGAACGTTCAAAACGTCGTGAAGTACAAGGTCAAGTGAGTTTTGATATTCAAGAAGTAGAAAAATCTGGTCGACTGGTGATTGAAGCTAAGAACATTACGCATGGATTTAACAATCAAACATTAGTTAAGAATTTTTCTATCAATATCATGCGAGGCGATCACATCGGTTTGATTGGTCCGAATGGCGTAGGTAAAAGTACATTATTAAATATTTTATTAGGTAATTTAGTACCAGAAGAAGGTTCTATTAAACAGGGGACTCGATTACAAATTGCTTATTTTGATCAATTAAGACAAGCCTTAGATTTAGAAAAAACAGTATTGGACAATGTGGGAGAGGGTAGCGAGACCATTGAAATCAATGGCAAGAGCCGACATGTGATTAGCTATCTGAATGATTTTCTGTTTACACCCCAAAGATCGCTAACACCCGTGAAGGCCCTTTCAGGCGGCGAGTGTAACCGATTATTGTTAGCGCGTTTATTTGCAAAGCCGAGCAATGTATTGGTGCTCGATGAACCTACGAATGATTTAGATATTGAAACATTAGAATTACTTGAAGAATTATTATCAAGTTATCAAGGAACTATATTATTAGTGAGCCACGATCGAGCTTTCTTAGATAATGTTGTCACCAGTACTTTAGTGTTCGAAGGTAATGGAAAAATCCAAGAATATGTGGGTGGTTACCAAGATTGGTTGCGACAACGAAAGCCTGCAGAAGAAACACGACCTAATGTTCACAAATCAACACCAGTCAAAGTCACAGAAGAAAAATCACAGCAAACAAAAAAATTAAGCCATCAAGAAAAAAAAGAATTAGAAAATCTACCTAAGCAAATTGAAAAGCTCGAGAGAGAGCAGCAGAAGCTCCATGACCTCATCTCAAACCCAGAGTTTTATCAACAAGAAGCTTCAAAGATTACCGAAATCACCACTCAAGCAAAGAAAATCGAATCAGATTTAGCTGCTGCTTACAAACGCTGGGAAGCGTTAGAAGAATTAAAATCCTAACGATATTGTAATTATTCAGATGTCTGTGCCTGGATCCCGGCTCGCACGCTGCAAGTTTTGTGTGTGTCATCCCGGTCGAGTGTTGAGATTTTGCAACACGAGAACCGGGATCCAGTGACTTTCATGCAGAGCTTGGCCGGGATGACAGAAAGACACTGAGTAGTTATATAATTTTATTAAATATAAAAACTAATATTTAGTTAATCCCATTTTTGTTTTCACTCGATTCAATCAGGTTTGATGGAATCTCTGAAAATTTAGATTCTAACAAAGTATAATTTGAAAACTGAGATGCTAGTAACGTATAAAATGATTTGTTTCCTGAAAAGTATCCAAAGCTGCAAGCATTCTTAATGCTTGCGACTCGTAAATAGCTATCGATAGTAGCTTTCGTTTTATCATATTTATCTTCTGTAGAGTCATTAGGATTAGCTAGTATCTCTAATATTTTTTTTACGCCATTTGGGATTGGGAGTGTTGTTCCTATGGGGTATTTATGGTGAATCGCCGCAGTTATATCAGATAAGATGAGCGCTTCACGGTGAATTTCAATAGTATTTTTCTGGAAGGTTAAAATAGCTTCGCAAACGACCGTTGAGCTACATAGATCAAAAAGAGATTGTAATTCATTGAGCCTTTCTGAAACAACTGTTCCATCAGCTGGATTTGATAGTGGCTGCAGTTTTAGACCGATTAGATTTCGATACATTAGTAATGTGGATAAAAAGTTAATATCAGATGCTTCAGTTATTAAAGTAAGAGCCTTTAAAAATGCTATGGTAAGTTGTCGATATGCAAATGCAATTTCAAATCCATATTCAAATCCATTGATATGACTCAATGTACTGTAAGACAGTTCAAATGGAAATTTACTGTCTTTAAGAAATTGTTGGATAAGTGTGCCT
>JAFEDO010000079.1 GCA_018241565.1 Pseudomonadota bacterium | reverse complement strand
CATGCGTACCGAAAATAATACACCCCTATATGAAGCCACCGCACATTTTATGGAGAAAATTACTTCATCTAATGTTCATAACAATGTTCTATTGTTCACAGACGGAGGAGAAACTTCTTCTATAGCTGGCTCAATAGATAGGATTAATGCAATCATTAAAACATTAGCCTCCGAGTTATCTCTTCAAATAGCCAGAAATAAATTTTATGTATTTTCTTATGGTGTTCCACAAGGCAACTTGATGCATCAAGTCGCTGAAACATTTCTTAGTAAAGTTATTAGTACTTCAAGTGCGGATTTCCTTGCAGCACAACAAGATCCTGAAACTATGAAAAAATGGGCCGCTGCACGTGAACTTTTTACTGCTCGCATCGTTGTTTCAAGTACAACAGAAAATGGGGCTCCCAAACTAAATTCTTATGCGCTAGATCTGTCAGGTCAATTGCAAGCGCTTGACCCCAGCGTTTGTAATTCTGGTGACACCATAGAAACAACGATAACAGATGGAAATGGTCAAGCGGTTGTTCATGACTCTAAAACTATCGGTGTCGCTGTTGTGCCAACACCGCAGTTATCTAATGCAGCATTGATGAGCACGTTAGGCATAGCTCCAGCACCATTATCTAATCCCGCTTCAGGAGTTGCTACTAACACAACAGCGTCAAATTCTGCTCCAGCAACTTCTGCTGATACAACAGCAACGCCAGCACCAAGTAATCCTTCTCCACTCATGTAACCTTGATTGGGCTTGTGAAATCAAGGTCTAGGTACATCACAAAGCCTTGATGCAAAAACTGCATCAAGGCTATCTCTGAAAATGGCATTAACTTCTTGCGTTGAACGTACACTCACCTAAAATAGCGCGTAGCCTTGATTGAGGTAACTATAACTATTCAGTGCTCTTCTGTCATCCCGGCCAAGCGCTGCAAAACGACGCTAGATCCCGGCTCTCGTGTTACAAAAACCGTAACACGAGGCCGGGATGACAAGTCATACGTGCAGCGCGCGAGCCGGGATCCAGAGAATAAAGCACAGCGCGTAGCCTTGAGGAATAACATGATCATTAACTTAATGTACCATCGAGTCACTGTGACCAACTTTACACATGAACCCGAGGCGTTTGAACAACATTTAAAAACTTTAGTCTCTCGCTACCCTATTGTGGTTCCAGGTGACTATGTTCCTAAGAACAAAGCCGCTGTTTGCTTAACCTTCGATGATGCGTATTATGATTTTTATCATGTCGTCTTTCCATTATTAAAAAAATATAACGTTAAAGCGGTGCTTGCCATACCCGTCAAATTTATTTTAGATACGACATCTATTGCTTCTGAAACCCGATTAAAAGTGCCGTATAACGATGCGATGAATCAATATGAATCCCACGCGACTCTCTGTACTTGGCAAGAAATTCAAGAAATGGTGAATACGGGATTGGTGATCCCGGCTTCGCATTCTTACAGTCATAGAGACTTAACAAAATCCGAAGTCGACTTAAAACAGGAAGTGATTGACTCTAAAAGCCTTTTACAAGAAAAAACTCAGTGCAATATTACAACTTTTGTCTATCCTTATGGAAAGATGACGCGTGCTCTCAACCGTTTTGTGAAAAAACACTATGAATATGCGATGAGAATTGGGTCGGCGCTTAACCTAGATTGGCAAAATTTTCATGGAATACACTATCGGGTTGATGCTGAGAAGATTTGGCCTTTGGGTGGCATCAGTGAAAATGACCTATTTTCCATGGGAATAAGATTTTTAAATAATTCTTTAAGATTTAAGTAAAATTTAGTCTAATATACAACTAAGTCTTTTTAATGTAGATAAAGCTATGCAAACAGAAAGTTTATTATTTGAACAGCCCTGCAATGAACATATACGCGTCGCCCTGCGCGCTGAACACTTATTCAAGCAATGCGACCACTTCATTCAAGGCTCTAACCTCTGGGACAGCAATGAATGTATATCTTCCCTGGTGGACCTCATCAATTTACTCGATCGACCTGAATTAAGAAATAAACTCACACAAGAAGCTTTACGTATACTATCTAATTTAAAGCGTATGCAGCAAACTCCGAATGTGGATACTTCAAAGTTAAAATTTGCGACGGAAGATTTAGAAAAGGTTGTTGAAACCTTACGCGCTCATAATGGTAAGTTTGCTCAAAGTCTGAGAGAAAACGATTTTTTAAATACCATTCGCCAACATCACAATAGTATTTCTGGTATCTCAAGCTTTAGTATTCCGAGTTATCACTTATGGCTGCAATTACCTCCTGAAAAAAGACAAGTAAACGTACGTTCTTGGCTCAATCAATTAGCAGATATACGAACCATCATACAAATTTTATTAAATTTAATTAGACAAAGTGGTAATCCAAGCAAAAAAGTTGCTTCTAATGGTTTTTACCAATCAAACTTAGATTCACAAGCACCGATGCAATTAATCCAAATTCACTTACCGCTTACTAGCCAAGCTTTTCCCCAAACCAGTGTTGGACGTCATGGTTTAAGTATTCATTTTCTAGAAGCCAGTATTAGTAGTCGTCCAATGCAAACAAATAAAGACGTTGAGTTTCAATTAAGTTGTTGTGTATTGTAAGTTACCCTATAAATATCTATGCTTTTCTATGATTTAATTTCTCTTGTGTCACAGCAACAAATAACTGTTTTATCTCTTCTACTCCAGATTCTCTAGCATAGTCTTCTGCTGTTTTAATAAAAGCGTCGAAAATATCCGTTCTAGCGCCTTCTTTTAATAAAACCTCAATCACTGATTTATGTTTTCCAACTACAGCCCAGTGTAACGCCGTTCTTTTATTTTTAGCGCTGTCTTGTGCATTAATATCTGTGCCTTGAGATAATATCAGTTCTACATCTTGAGTATTCCCTTCAGATGCTGAACGTCGTAAAGCGGTTTCTAAAGAAGGCAATTCTGTTTCAGTTTTTAATTTACAACGTCGCAGAACTTGTTTTAAGGGTTGCGAGGAAACATTAACACTGGAGTTTGCCATATTATTTACATTTTGAATTTTATCTTTTGTTTCACGTAAAGCATTTTCTGCCCACTGTATACGTGGATCTTGAGGTCCTACGTTAGGGTTATTG
>JAFEDO010000078.1 GCA_018241565.1 Pseudomonadota bacterium | reverse complement strand
TGTTGATTCAGAAGATCATCCTCTTCATCTTCTTCTGGATCTGACATCTGTTGATTCAGAAGATCATCCTCTTCATCTTCTTCTGGATCTGACATCTGTTGCAGCAGAGGATCATCCTTCTCATCTTCTTCTGGATCTGACATCGGCTGCAGAAGAGGGTCTAGCACAGTAGTTATAAAATCTGCATCACTATTATCTAGCATAGTTGATTTGAATAATGAATTTAACTCTAGAATACTTTCTTCTTTTTGAGCGAGTCGTCTTTTTTCTTCTTCTTCTTCCTCGAAAGGATCTGACATCGGTTGCAGCAGAGGATCGAGAGAATTCTCGCCCCACATCAAATCCACATCTGAATAATCCTCGTATGGTCTTGGGATACGGTTTTTCTTAGGAGCTTGAGCAATTACTGGAGTTAACGGTTGTAGTTGCAGTTGATCGCCTGGATTTTCCTGATGAGATAACATTTTGCTTCTACGAAGTTCATGTAGAGCACTTTGAACGAAAGGGCTTGCCTGAGAGGCTATTATAGCGCCCGATAACATTGGGGTAGAACGTAGCAATCGGGTAGTCACAATTCTTGTCGAACTATTTCCTAGATGAGGACTATTAAAAACTATTTCTTCAGCATCTATATTTTGCGCAAGTAGTTGATCGCTATCAGACAATAATTGTTTGAGTCTTTTTACTTCATCATCATAATTTTGAATTCTGTCTTCTATCTGCGTCATCAATTGAGGTGTTAGATCTTCTTCTCTTTGTATTCGAGAGGTTAAATTTGTTATTTCATCAGCATTTCCATTAATCTTAGAATAAATTTGAATAATGCTGCGTTGAAGCTCAGCAATTCTAAGTTCTAGATTGGCTGTTTTTTCTTTTTCTTGAGTTATTTGATCATCTTTGCCTTTTAATTCAGCGCCACTTTGTAGTTGTTTTTGGTATCTTTTTATTTCTAAATCGAAGCTTTTCAATTTAAAATCACTAGTATTTCTTTGAGCATTTTGTTTGTATAGAGCCAGGCAGTGATCGACTCGTCCAGTTATCGTTTCACCCACACGTATACTGGTATTAACTTTCTCATCCAGCAGTAATTTTGCCCATCCTTCAGCGCCTAATTTAGACTGAATAAGAAAATTCCCTAAAATGGCATTTATTATTTTATATGAATTAGGTTCGGCAGCAAAAGATTTTACTAATGAGACGATTTCTATTGATCCAAGAGTTTCTAAAGGATGTGAACGTTTAGGAAAAATAAACGCAGAAACCCATGTTGGTAACCATGGAGATTTTTCCTGATCTTTTATAAGCCATAAAGTTGTATTTCGTGAACGCTTTAAAATTTCTAACAGAGTCTGTGGGGTTAAAGAATTAGGGCTATTGCCTTCCCAAGTGAAAGTCAGAGTATTCGCAGTTGTTCGTGTAACTGTAGGAGTATAAAAAGGATATTTCTCTGCAAACTTAATCGCTGCACGTGCAATCTCATCTGCTTCTTTTGTGTGACTTACACGTATAAGCGTTGTGTAGTGCTCAAATAATCGTTTTTTAACTACGGGGCTTACATCTGGATTAGTAACTGTAAATAAAAAATTCGTAAGAGGTACTACAGAGGAAGAGGATGATTCATTATTAGTAGAAGGGGAAAACAAAAATAAGTGAGTATCAATATTTGTTTCCATTTTATTAATTTCGTTTACTAGCGCTTTTTGTACCCGCTTAGATTTTCGAGCGGCAGCAACATAACCAGAAAAATTCTCGAAACGCAGTGATTCAGGACAAGTAACTTCAGTTACATGCTGTTGAAAATAAGTCCGTTGTGAACCTGGTAATTTTTCTGTGAAACACGCCAGTGGTTTTATTCCAACATTAATTGCGGCAGTAAAACTGAATTCCGTCCATTTTGTAAAATTATCTTTTATAGATTGTTCAAAAGTTTTTCTTGTCTGTCTGGTATTACCGTGTAAATCCTTGGCGTATTGATTTACTTTAGTCGCATTCAAAACTATTAAAAAAGCAGCGAAATCTGGAGCATTAGGTACAACAGATCCTTGAACAGCCGTAACATAAAATGATGCAGAATCTAGTTGTTGTCGCGTAACAAGAGGTTTTTTCATATTAACTCCATTTTCTTTTGTTTATTCCTAAAGGCGGAAAAATTCTTGAATTCTCAGTAAAATTGGAACTCTCGTGCATTATCTAACCAGTTGAGTTTTAGCAAGGAACGGATTCTAGAACATAATGTACTAAAAAGCATTCATTTTGTTGCTAAAACTCACCGGTTATTCTTTCGTAACTAAATTACTTCTTTACTACCGCAGCAGAAGAAATTTGCCTGTATTGATCAGCAAAACGCTTATAATCATCTTCTTTCATTTCTGATGCTTTAGGTATGCAGCCAGCATCGTACGCTTGGTGTAATGCAAGAAGTGGCCTTTTTAAATCATTTGCCAACTTAAAATTAGCACTATTTACAAAGTTACGCAGACTTTCCGCGACCGTGCTTAAGTTATGAGTTTCAAGCCCTTCCTGTTTGCTAGAAAGCCATTTGTTAAATGTTTCTATGTTAATTATGCCAGTCACGACCTCAGCATAATTGAAAATCATCTCTGCAATTAGTTCTTTTGCTGGGGTCTCACTGTTTTCTTTATAGGAACTTAACAATTTGGCTAGTTGTGGACCAGCTGTGCCTAACTGAACAATTAACTCTTGCGTTTTAAAATATTTTACCTCTGTAGGTTTATCTTCAGATGGTAAAAATCCATTCGAGTATAGAGTAGCAAGCGTTTGACAGGTTTTAACTCTTGTTTTGGGTGGTTCAAATGTATCCATCACAACACTGATTTCACTAATATCAGTACGTAACCCGTGAGTATCTAACACAGAATCATGCGTTGAGAGCCATGCATTAAATACGTTTTTATCTTCAGCACCGGCAATGATTTTTGCAATTGTGCGGATTAAATCTGTTAATAATGTTTTCTTATCGTTTTGGTCAGCAGATTCTCTTAAATTAACTAAGATCTTTACTTTTCCTGCTAATTCTTCAGAGATGCCAAGAGCAGAAAACTGAAGAGCCATTTGAGAATCGAAGATATCATTATTACTAGTATTACCAACATGAAAGACCCCATGGAACCCAGCAGCTTTTATGGTAGATTGAGTGACAGCCTGGCGTTGGCGCCGCAGTACAGAAGCAGGGACTCTCTGCTTTTGAGCACTACCTGGAACGAGTTTATCAAGAGCTGTACCAGTGAGATTAAAATCACTTTCTTTTAATATTTCTACGGCTTCATCAAGTTGCTTTTGAGTAGTTAATACGTCATTTTGGGCTTTTAACCGAATCGCATCAGCCTCAGCATTGGCTTTGGTCTTTATGGCTTCAGCATTGGCATTAGCTAAGACTTTTTTAGCTTCAAGCTCGAGAAGACTATTTGCTTTTTTTTGTTCTTCAGTAGAGTTAATTTCTTTCCTTAAGGAATCAACAGTACTTGTTAAGCGATCACGCAAATCTAAATCAACAGTTTTATCGACCGTTTTAGTTATTTCCCTGCCAAACCAACCAGCGCTCTTTTCCTCTACTTTGATTGTCTTGGTAGCTTTTTTAGCATGTGCAGAAATGCGATCAACATAACCCTTTGCTCCTAGTATTGAAACCGCTACGGGTATAGACACGTTGGATGAGCCTTCAGAAGATATAACGGGAAAGTCAGAAAGAGCAATTGGGTTAACAGTTCTGATGCTGAGAGCCACGGTAGATGGTGTGAAATTGAAATTATTGCCACCCGCTACAAGAGCAGGCGCTAAACCCATTTGTAAATCAATTTCTCGAATTATATTCGCTAAGTTAGCTAAAATTGAAGATTCTTCCTGACTAAGGGTAGGATAATCAGTGACATAACTCTTGATCAATTGGAGCATTGCATTACGCAAAGCAATATACAGCTGAAGCTCTAACATCTTGTTACCTCTTTTATTGTTGTTGTATTCAAAGCGGGCGGAAATTACCACCAATATCTTAATTCTGCAATATCAGTATTTGTATAAATGGCATAATTTTTGAATATTCATGGTATTTTTTTTAAACCAGAGGTTAGTTTAATTTGTAACCTATTGATTTTTCGTACAATGTTGTACGTGAGTAGAGTGGTGGTTTGGCATTAAAAAAACTTTGGGATTCTTAAGGTGCTGGGTTAGAATACCGCCTTTTTGCATTGTGGATAAAATCTATGCCAAATACCTCTGTACACCCTAAATCGCTACGCCTGAAAAAGCTTAGAATGTCTGGATTTAAGTCATTTGTAGACCCCACTGGGGTGGATTTTCCAAGTGACCTTATAGGGGTAGTGGGTCCTAATGGTTGCGGTAAATCGAACATTATCGACGCTGTTCGATGGGTAATGGGCGAAAGTTCGGCTAAACAGCTACGAGGTGACTCAATTGCAGACGTCATTTTTAATGGCTCTTCGGCCCGTAAACCGGTGGGTCAAGCGTCTGTTGAATTGCTCTTTGATAACCCTGATGGGGCTATCGGTGGGGAATACGCCAATTACACTGAAATATCAATTAAACGCTTAGTCACTCGAGATGGACAGTCTAACTACTACCTAAATGGTGTTCGTTGCCGACGTAAGGATATTACCGATATTTTCTTAGGAACGGGGCTTGGACCTAGAAGTTATGCCATCATCGAGCAAGGCATGATTTCTCGTTTAATTGAAGCAAAACCGGAAGATCTCCGTATCTACTTAGAAGAAAGCGCTGGGATATCAAAATATAAAGAACGTCGTCGTGAAACTGAAAATCGCATTCAACATACCCGCGAAAATTTAACTCGAATCCAAGATATTCGTGATGAATTGCAAAAACAAATTAACCGCTTGGAACAACAAGCTAAATCTGCTGAAAAATATCAAGAATTAAAGCAACAAGAATCTGTTTTGAAATCTCAATTACTAGGACTTCGATGGAAAGTTCATCAACAAAAGATTCAAGAGCAAGATCAATTCATTCAACAACAAGAAATACAGCTAGAAGCTTTTATAGCAGAGCAGCGCCACTGTGAAGCAGAACTAGAAAAGCAACGAGCGGCTCAAGAAACCAGTCATGAATCTTATAATTTAATTCAAGAACGCTTTTATCAAACCACGGCTGAAATTAGTCGCATTGAACAAGCGATTCAACACCATAAAGATAGACAAAATCAATTGAGTGTAGATTTAGCAAGTGTTGAAACTGAAATTACTCAAATGCAAGAACAGCAACATCAAGATTCATTTGAACTCGAAGATTTACAAAAAGAATTAACATCACTCGATCCCGAAATAGAACAAGTAAAAACAAAAGAAGTAGAAGCAAAACATGCGCTAGAACTTGCTGAAAATGATTTCCGTCAATGGCAACATCGTTGGGATGAATTTAATCGTGATGCAGCGGAGTCTTCTAAACAAGTCCAAGTCGAACAAACCCGCTTGCAACATTTGCAACAAACGATTCAAACACTTCAAGAACGAATCGCACGCTTAAAGCAAGAAAAAGAACATATCAATACTTCTGAAGTCGATGTTCAGATCGGTATTTTGAATGAACAAAAAAATCAATTAACGCAAAATGCAGAAAATCATCAAGCAAATTTACAAGCGATTTATGAAAAAATTCGTATTCGTAAAAATGAAAATGCGGAATTAGCAACACAGTTAGATACCCTCAAAAATGAATTACAAACTTTAACGGGCCAATATTCTTCTCTGCAAGTTTTACAACAAGCCGCTTTAGGTAAAAAACAAACCGCGATATCGAGTTGGTTGGAGAAAAATCAATTAATCAATAACCCTCGTTTAGCGCAAATCATTGAAGTAGAAAATCAGTGGCAACTCGCTACGGAAACTGTCTTAGGTCAGTATTTACAAGCGGTTTGCACTGAGCAATTTGGGACGTTAGTGGAACAATTAGAACAAATTGAAAATAGCAACTTGATATTAATGGATAAAAATACTGAATATTATCCATCTTCTACTCAATATCCTAAGCTCATTGATAAAGTTAAAACCGAGTGGAGTAGTGTTAAATCTATTTTAGCGAATGTCTACATCGCGTCCAACTTAACCGAAGCCCTAGAATTATCGAAAAAAATTGCATCCCATGAATCTATCGTCACACCAGAAGGTATCCATTTGGGTCATGGCTGGTTACGTGTGACTCGCGAATATGATTCAAAATCCGGAGTGTTACAACGAGAACAAGAACTACATCAATTAGAAGATAATATTCAAAATCAAAAAACTAAAATTACTGAATTGTCTGCTACTGTTGAACAGGGGAATTTTGAATTAGCAGAACTTGAAAAGACGCGTGAAGAAACTCAAGCAACAATTACTGAAATAGCAAATCAACAAGCTGCTTTGAATGCTGAAATTCAAATTAAAGGCAATCAATTGCAACAAATGCAGAAGCGCTCTCTCGATATTCAAAATGAATGTCATGATATCGATACTCAATTAGCAAGTGCAAAACAACAGCATGAACAGACAGAGTTAAATTTCCAGCAAGCGAATCAATCCATGAGTAAGGATGTTGCGGTTAAAGAGCAATTATTATCTTCTCGTGAACAGATTCAATTGCATTTAGAAATTACTCGTGAACAAATGCGATTAGCGAATGAGTCACAGCATGAGTTTGAATTAAGATATCAATCCATTAAAACACAAATGTCTTCCTCGCAATTAAATATTCAACGTCTAACAGGCCAAATTGAAAAATTGATTGAACGACGCAGCCATTTGACGGCGACACTAGAACAAACAAAAACACCCGAAACTGATTTACATGCCAAACTTTCAGAACAATTAGAACAACACAAAACGATTGAATCGGAATTACACCATGCGAGAGAGCACTTAGAGCAAATCGAGTCAATCCTTCGTGAATTTGAATCAAAACGACATGAAGCCGATAAAAATGCCAGAGAACTCCAAACTCAACTAGAGCAGTTACGTATGGATGCGCAGAGTCATCGTGTTCGTTGCGATACGATTTTGGAACAATTTGCGGAAAACGGATATGAAATGGAGACAGTGCTCGCGAATCTGCCAGAAGATTTGGATGATCAAGCCTGTGAACAACAATTAGAAAAAGTCACTAACCGTATTACTCGTTTAGGACCTATTAATCTTGCCGCAATTGATGAATTCCGTACGGAATCAGAACGTAAAACTTATTTAGACAGCCAACATCAAGATTTAGTTGATGCATTAACTACTTTAGAAGAAGCTATCGCGAAGATTGACCGTGAAACCCGAGCGCGCTTTAAAGAAACGTACGATCAAGTTAATGCGAGCTTCACTCAATTATTCCCTCGATTATTTGGCGGTGGTAATGCCTATCTAGAATTACTCGGGGATGATTTATTGAATACAGGCATTGCAGTTATCGCGCGTCCTCCGGGTAAGAGAAATAGTTCGATTCATCTATTATCAGGTGGTGAAAAAGCATTAACAGCGGTTGCTCTTGTGTTTTCAATTTTCCAATTGAATCCATCTCCGTTCTGTATGTTAGACGAAGTTGACGCACCACTAGACGATGCGAACGTTGGGCGTTTCTGTGAATTAGTGAAAGAAATGTCTAAAACCGTACAATTTATATTTATTACACATAATAAAGTAACGATGGAAATGGCGGATCATTTGATTGGTGTTACCATGAATGAACCTGGTGTTTCACGTTTGGTTTCAGTGGATGTAGAGCAGGCTGTCAGTTTAGCTGAGGCATAATAAATGTTGCCCCCACCCTAACCCTCCCCCGGAGTACCGGGGGAGGGAGATAAGATATTTTCTCTTTTAATACCACAAAAGAGCGAATGATATTTCCCCTCCCCCGGTACTCCGGGGGAGGGTTAGGGTGGGGGTCTGAAAAAATAATAATAAAGCAAAGGAGTAAAGCATGATCCCACACTTAAATATTTTAATTGCTATTGTAGCTGGATTAATTGTTTTAGTGACCGCATTAATATTTTATAGTAAACAAAAAAGCCAAAAGTCTTCTTATATTCGTGACATGAAAGAACCTTCTTTTGAAAACCTACCAGATTTAACTGACGATTATGAAAGTGAAATTATTTCTATTCGGACTATTAGCCAAGCTGAGCTACAAGCAAAAACACAAAATAGAAAAACCTCTAAAAAAACAGCGCCTCGAAATGACCAAATCTTAACGATGCATTTATATGCCTCACCAGGCGAAGAGTTTCAAGGTTATGAATTATTACAAGCGTTGCTCTCAAACGGTATGCGATTTGGCGAAATGAATATTTTTCATCGCTACCAAGATATTAATGGTCATGGTCCTGTTTTATTTAGCATGGCTTCTGCTGTTGAACCTGGTACTTTTGATATTGAAAACATGGGCGCATTTTCTTGTCCTGCATTAACTTTCTTTATGCGATTAACCGGCGATTTAAATGAAATGAGAGTATTTGAATTGTTGTTAGATACAGTACGACAATTGAAAGATGAATTGAACGGTGTGATTTATGATGGGAATCGAAGCCCATTAACCCCACAAAGCATTACAAATTATAAATTACAGGTTTCAAGAATGAGATCTGAAAGTAGTTTTGCTGAGGCTTAAGTAGAGATCCTTCGCTGCGCTCAGGATCTGACAGATCCCCACGAAAATTACCATTTTCTATCAAGTTCATTTTGAATAATTTCCGGTAAGAGCTGCATATTAAATTTAAGGAGATGCATCTTATCATGCTCAATGAAAAGC
>JAFEDO010000077.1 GCA_018241565.1 Pseudomonadota bacterium | reverse complement strand
TTTTCCAGTAATGCTTGAATATGCGGAAAAGGTTGAATGGCTTTTTTTAATCGTTCAAGCAATGGGGCAGTGAATGGTTCTAAAGTTTTTTGTAATTTTGGAATTTGTTCAAGTGCTTGACGTAATTGAACGAGATCGCGCGGTCTTGCAGATTTTAAAGCGATACGCGCAAGAATACGTTCCACATCTCCAATGGGTTTCAATAGAGTTGCTAAATTTTCATAACGATGTGATTCAAGTAAAGATTGAATCGCCGATTGTCGATGTTTCAATATGGTGTGATCACGCAGAGGGCGATTGAGCCATCGAGCTAATAATCGGCTACCCATGGGAGTGACGCAGTGGTCAAGAATAAAAGCCAATGTAAAATTTGAATTGCTAGAGAGAGTATGCGTAATTTCTAAATTTTTTCGAGTCGCGCTATCCATTAAAACGGATTGTTCTTGTCGTTCCACTTTAATCGATTGAATGTGAGGTAGGGCAGTGCGTTGAGTATCTCGAACATACTGTAATAAACAACCCGCTGCAGATAATGCGATTGGGAAATCATTCACACCAAATCCAGATAAATCCTGTGTTTTAAATTGTTCTGCTAATAAACGATTCACGATCTTTAATTCAAATTGCCAGTGAGGGCGTTGTTGAATAGCGGGATATTTTTTTAATAAGAGTATTTTTGAAAATTGTTCTGAAATTAAAATTTCTGCGGGCTTGATTCTTTCAAGCTCACTTAAAAGACTTTCTTCACCGGTGACTTCTAATATATTGAATCGACCACTGGTAATATCCAAAGTTGCTATGCCGAATTTTTCTTTCTGCTCATAAATCGCAATTAATAAATTATCTTGTTTTTCCTGCAGCAAGGCTTCGTCAGTAATGGTCCCCGGTGTAATGATACGAACGACTTTTCGTTCCATGGGACCTTTCGTCATGCCAGGTTCGCCCATCTGTTCGCAAATCGCAACAGAGGCGCCCATTTTGACGAGTTTCGCCAAATACCCATCGACCGAGTGAAAAGGAACGCCAGCCATGGGTATCGGTTCGCCGGCCGATTGACCGCGGTGCGTTAAGGTTAAATTCAATAGTTTTGAACCGCGGTGGGCATCTTCATAAAACATTTCATAGAAGTCACCCATTCTATAAAATAACAACTTATCTGGATGTTGTGCTTTAATATCCAGGTATTGGCGCATCATGGGGGTGTGAGAGTGAGTTGTATCCGTCATGGGGCCGGAGTTTACATTTTTTGGAAGGCACAGGAAATGGCATGATGATGAATCATTTCCTTGGGCACGGCAGGAGGCATGGGTAATGTCAAAACATAAATTTGAAAAACTAGCGATTGAAGTGGGTGAGATGCTGATGGGCTTGGGATTTCATTTGGCCATCGCAGAGTCTTGTACGGGCGGCTGGGTATCTGAAGTGGTGACGTCAGTATCAGGAAGTTCTAATTGGTTTGATCGAGGATTCATTACTTATAGCAATATTGCCAAATATGAAATGTTAGACGTCCCTGCTAAGACTATTAAAGACCACGGTGCTGTTAGTGAAGAAACTGCCTTGGCTATGGCTAACGGTGCTCTAAATAATAGCCACGCTGAAGTGGCCCTTGCAGTCACTGGAGTTGCGGGTCCTCTGGGTGGTTCGATAGAAAAACCCGTCGGTTCGGTTTGCTTTGCCTGGGTGACACTAGAGCAGCACAAAATTTTACATAAACAATTCTCAGGAGACCGCACACAGATCCGAGAACAAGCCGTTGAATGCAGCTTATTAAATCTATTGAGTTTTTTAGATAAAATATTACAAAAACAATAAGTTAATATGTATCGCGCGCTTAAAAATAGGGTCTGCGAACAAAGGAAAGCGAAAATGGGACACAAGAAATTTAGATACACTCGAATGTCTGGGCAAAATCGAAAGCAACAGGCCAAATAAAGTAATTCACCTCAACAGCAGCAAAGAATTTTTCTCCCAACACGTTATTATCTTCGACATATCATTCACCAAAAAAGCAATCGAGTTTGATCCCATTGCTTTCCATGAATGTGTACTATGTCATCCTGAGCGAAGCCGAAGGATCTCGTGACGTCGCTGAGATCCTTCGGCTTCGCTCAGGGTGACAAGCACCGCTCAAAATATCTATAGATTTCAGTTTTATGGTATTTGAATCTATGTGATAATCCTTCCCCGTTAAAAATGCGTTAAAGAAGGGGAGAATCATGGCAACAACAAATGAAGATAATAAACAGAAAGCGCTACAAGCCGCTTTAAAGCAAATCGAAACTCAATTTGGTAAAGGTTCTGTGATGCGTCTTGGGGATGCAAACCCTGTAAAGACAGAAGCCATCTCAACAGGTTCATTAGGATTAGACATTGCATTAGGCATTGGTGGATTACCTAAAGGACGAGTGATTGAAATTTTTGGTCCAGAATCATCTGGTAAAACAACTTTAACATTGCAAGTGATCGCGGAATGTCAAAAAGCCGGCGGTACTGCTGCTTTTATCGACGCAGAGCATGCGTTAGATCCGACTTACGCTGAAAAACTGGGCGTGAAAGTGGGTGAATTACTCATTTCTCAACCAGATACTGGTGAACAAGCATTAGAAATCGCTGATATGCTCGTACGTTCTAGTGCAATTGACGTGATCGTTGTGGATTCTGTTGCCGCATTAACACCGAAGGCTGAAATTGAAGGTGAAATGGGCGATCAACACATGGGTTTACAAGCTCGATTAATGTCACAAGCGTTACGTAAACTCACTGCCAACATTAAACGTTCTAATACATTGGTGATCTTCATTAACCAAATTCGTATGAAGATTGGTGTGATGTTTGGTAACCCTGAAACAACGACGGGTGGTAATGCATTAAAGTTTTATGCTTCCGTACGTTTAGATATCAGAAGGACAGGCGCGATTAAGAAAGGTGAAGAAGTGGTGGGTAGCGAAACTCGAGTGAAAGTTGTTAAAAACAAAGTAGCACCTCCATTTAAACAAGCCGAGTTTGATATTCTTTACGGAGAAGGTATTTCTCGTGAAGGTGAAATCATTGAACTAGGTGTACAACAAGAATTGATTGAAAAATCGGGCGCTTGGTACAGTTACAACAAAGATCGTATTGGTCAAGGTAAAGATAATGTTCGTGAATTCTTGAAACAAAATCCTGCGATAGCGCAAGAAATTGAAAACAAGATCCGCGAAAAATTATTACCGAAGACAACGCGTGTTGAAACAGACTTGGCGGATGTTGTCGTATAGAGTGTTAGATGCGTAAGTTTCCCCCCACCCTAACCCTCCCCCCGGAGTACCGGGGGGAGGGAATGAAGGTTCCTTCTCCCGAAATGTGGAAGAGAGGAAGTAAAAGTTCCCTCCCCCGAAATGCGGGAGAGAGGAAGTAAAAGTTCCCTCTCCCGAAATGTGGAAGAGGGGAAGTAAAAGTTCCTTCCCCCGAAATGCGGGAGAGAGGAAGTAAAAGTTCCCTCCCCCGAAATGCGGGAGAGAGGAAGTAAAAGTTCCCTCCCCCGGTACTCCGGGGGAGGGTTAGGGTGGGGGCTCTAAGGTTTTTATATGGAAAATTCTATCGCATCTGTCCGTCAAAAAATTCTTGAGTTGCAGGCGAGGCGTGAACATAGCCAAGCAGAGATCCGTGAAAAGTTAAAACTCAAAGGGTTTGAGCTTGATTTTATCGATCAAGCAATTCAAGAATTTTTAGTGAAACGTTTGATTCGAGATGATCGTTTTTGTGAAATGTATGTGCGCCAAAGAGTTCGTCGAGGTTATGGTCCTGTCAGAATTTCTGCAGAACTTCAGCAACGGGGTGTTTCAGAAGATTTAATTCATGATGCATTAAGTCAAAGTGAATTAGACTGGGAAACACAAGTCACAGAAGTGCGTGCTAAAAAATTTGGAAACCAATTACCAAAAGATGAAATGCTTCGGATAAAACAAATTCGTTTTTTGCAATACCGAGGATTTACGTTGGAGCAGATTAGAAAGTTATTTTAACTAAAATCATGTCATCATGCTTATGAACTTGTCATCCTGAGCGAAGCGAAGGATCTCAAGGGTAACCCTGAGATCCTTCGCTTCGCTCAGGATGACAAATTCATGCAAGTGGGGGCAACAAACGAAAAGATAGAAGCTATGAAATCATCAGAAATTCGAACAGCATTTTTAAATTATTTTAAAGACAAGAGTCACACCATTGTTTCTTCCAGTTCATTAATTCCTGGCAATGATCCTACTTTGTTGTTTACCAATGCGGGTATGGTGCAATTCAAAGATGTTTTTTTAGGCGTAGAAAAATCCCCCTACACAAGAGCAGTGACTTCGCAAAAATGCGTGCGCGCGGGTGGGAAACATAATGATTTAGAAAATGTGGGATATACTGCACGTCATCATACTTTTTTTGAAATGTTAGGCAATTTTAGTTTCGGAGATTATTTCAAACGTGAAGCCATCCAATTTGCTTGGGATTTCCTCACTAAAGCATTAAAAATTCCTGCTGAAAAATTATGGATAACTATTTTCGAAGAAGATGATGAAGCTGCTGATATATGGTTGAAAGAGATCAAAGTGGATCCGGCTCGTTTTTCTCGTTGTGGTGCCGCTTCAAATTTTTGGTCTATGGGTGATACGGGTCCTTGTGGTCCTTGCAGTGAAATTTTTTATGATCATGGTCCTCATATTGCGGGTGGTCCTCCGGGATCTCCTAATGAAGATGGTGATCGATATGTTGAAATTTGGAATTTGGTATTCATGCAATACGATCGTTCAGCTTCTGGCGAATTATCTTTATTGCCTAAACCTTCTGTAGATACTGGTATGGGTTTAGAAAGAATTTCTGCAGTGCTCCAAGGGGTTAATAGTAATTACGATACAGATTTATTTGTTCCTTTATTAAAAGCTATTGCACATTTGGCTGGTAGTAAAGATCATCAAAAAACTTCTTTTAAGGTGATTGCCGATCATATTCGTTCTTGTAGTTTTTTAATTGCTGATGGTGTCATTCCTTCTAACGAAGGCCGTGGTTATGTACTAAGACGCATTATTCGTCGAGCAATTCGTCATGGACATTCTGTAGGACTCAATCAAGAACCTTTCTTTTATCAATTGGTCACACCGCTCGTAAAACAAATGGGTGATGCTTATCCTGAATTAGTCAAAATGCAAAATCATATTGAAAAAGTATTATTGCAAGAAGAAGAGCAGTTTAATAAAACCTTAGATCAAGGATTAAAAATTTTAGAGCAAGATATTTCAAAACTATCCAATAAAATAATTCCTGGCGATGTAATTTTCAAATTATATGATACCTATGGATTTCCCGCTGATTTAACGGGCGATATTGCACGTGAACGTGGATTAGAATTAGATATGCCTGGTTTTGAAAAATTAATGTCTAAGCAACGGCAACAATCTCAACAAGCGAGTCAATTTGGTACGGATTATTCCGAAAAAATTACGACTGATGTCACGACCGATTTTACGGGTTATGAATCTTTTGGGCATGAAGCAAAAATTTTGGCTCTATTTTCTGATAGCAAATCTGTTAAAAAATTATCTGTGGGTGAAAAAGGCCTCGTTATTTTAGATTGCACACCATTTTATGCTGAGAGTGGCGGACAAGTAGGGGATAGTGGTCGTTTACGTTTATCAGATGGCAGTACATTCGAAGTGAAAGATACGCAAAAGCAAGGACAAGCGATTGTACATTATGGTGAAGTGGTTCAAGGAACATTAAAACTCAATGATTCTATCGAGGCTGTTGTCAATATTCATAAAAGAAAAGCCACCATGCTCAATCACTCAGCGACACATTTATTACATGCGGCTTTACATCAAGTCTTGGGTGAGCATGTTGTGCAAAAAGGTTCGCTGGTTGAACCGGACCGATTAAGGTTTGATTTTTCTCATTTTGAAGCTATAAAACCTGAACAACTGCATACGATTGAACGATTAGTCAATCAAAAGATTCGCGAAAATTTTCAAGTAGAAACAGAGATTATGACGCCCGACGAAGCAAAGCAAAAAGGTGCCATGGCTTTATTCGGTGAAAAGTATGGAGAAAAAGTGCGTGTATTGAGCATGGGAGATTTCTCCAAAGAATTATGCGGTGGTACACATGTTCAGCGAACGGGTGATATTGGATTTTTTAAAATTACGAGCGAGTCAGGTATTGCAGCAGGCATTAGACGTATTGAAGCGGTGACTGGTGAACGTGCGTTAAATTGGTTAAACAATACAGAAGGTCAATTAGACAAAATCACTCAATTAGTAAAAGCAGATTCGAATTTGATTGTTGAAAAAGTGCAACAACTATTAGATCGTAATCGTCAATTAGAAAAAGAAATTGAACGTTTACAATCAAAAGTAGCAAGTTCTGTGGGTGGTGATTTAGCGACACAAGCCAAAGACATGCATGGCACAAAAGTGTTAGTTACCCAATTAGAAAATGCTGAACCCAAATCATTGCGCCAAACATTGGATCAATTAAAACAAAAATTGGGTTCCTGTGTGATTGTTTTAATTGCTACGCAATCAGAGCAAGTACATGTGGTTGCGGGTATTTCAAAAGATTGTATTGGTAAAGCACCAAAGCCTGCTGATTTAGTGGCTGCCATTTGTGGTAAAGGCGGCGGACGAGATGATATGGCTCAAGGTGGGGGTGCATTACCACAAGATTTAGATAATCGTTTGCATCAAGTGATGCAACAAATAAAAACAGCGCTGGAAAAATAGTATGTCACTCATCGTACAAAAATTTGGAGGTTCGTCAGTTGGTACTTTAGAACGTATTCAACATGTGGCGGATATTGTTATTAAAACTAGAAAACAAGGTCACGATGTTGTGGTGGTTGTTTCAGCGATGCAAGGCGAAACGGATCGATTAATTGATTTGGCACATGCTATTCATCCAGCGCCTGATTCTAGAGAATATGCGTTATTAGTTTCTACGGGTGAACAAGTATCGATGGCATTACTGGCGCTCGCTTTAATGAGTAAACAATATCCTGCAAAATCTTATACGGGTGCGCAAGCAGGCATCAAAACAGATAGTAATCATAAAAAAGCGCGCATTTTAAAGGTGGAATGTGAACAAATAAAAAAAGATTTGAAAGAAGGTAGAGTAGTGATTGTCGCTGGGTTTCAAGGTATGGATGAAAATGGCGATGTGACTACATTGGGACGAGGTGGTTCAGATACATCGGCTGTTGCATTAGCGGCAGGTTTAAAAGCAGATGAATGTCAGATATATACAGACGTCGATGGAGTTTATACGTCTGATCCGAGAGTAGTACCTGATGCGCGTCGTCTTGATCAAATTACTTTTGAAGAAATGTTAGAAATGTCTAGTTTAGGCGCCAAAGTATTACAAATTCGTTCCGTAGAATTTGCGGGTAAATATAACGTTCCATTAAGAGTACTTTCTTCTTTTGAAGAAGGTCCTGGCA
>JAFEDO010000076.1 GCA_018241565.1 Pseudomonadota bacterium | reverse complement strand
GTCATACAGACAATGATTAAAATCATAGATCCAAAAGCTGATATTTTGACTGCATCCAATGAAACAAAAAATATAACCAAAGGTAATAATACAATTGCATTGATGGCATTCACGATCCCCGAAATTAAAAATATCGGCAATCGATTCGGATGTAGCTTGCTTAAAATGTAATAACTGGCTTCGGGAATTAATGATAGAAAAATCAAACAATCACCGCTCAAAGAATGATTTTCTTGAATTCCGAAGAATTGATCAAAGCTAGTGATGAGCAGTCCTAATGTTGCTAATCCTACACATAAACTTTTTCTTTTAGAAAAATATTCTTTCAGAATTAAAAAAGACATCACTGCAATAATGGCTGGCAATGCGCTGGTAATGATCCCTGCGGCATTCGCACTCGTATAATTTAATCCTAGCAACATCAACCCATTGAAAAAAACACCCGCCGATAAAGCTTGCGCTAAAATAAATAGCCAATCTTTTTTGTTAAGCGTTTTCAAATCTTGATAACCACTATTTTTTTTCGTTACCCAATGTAGAGGTAGCAACAGACCAGCCGATAATAAAAATCGCAGGGTCAATAATAATAAAATAGGAATGGTGGGAAGTAGGTACTTAGAACCAACGATATTAATACTCACCATGAGTTGGGCCAAAATCAGGATACCAAACCCATCAAGAAATTTTCTAGTCATCTAAAAGTAGCTCATTTAAATTGCCGAAGAACGGGATCGAACCGCCGACCTACTGATTACTAATCAGTTGCTCTACCAACTGAGCTACTTCGGCAAGACTGGCGAGTATAAATATACTAGCACCCCTCTGCAAGAACACTTTGCAGTTTATAACAGTTTTTAACTCGTATAACCTTAGCACCTTTTAAAATCCAACTACTTTTTAATTACAATAGGAGTGTATTATGTTCATCATTCTGCTTACTTATAAAAAATCATTGGAAATGGTTGATCAATATCTTACAAGTCACGCAGCTTTTCTAGATCAAGGCTATCGAAATAATTACTTTATAGTATCAGGCAAAAGAAACCCTAGAACGGGCGGAGTTATTATTTCTCAACTTCAAGATCGTAGCAAATTAGAAGCTTTCCTTAAGAATGATCCTTTCTATATTCATGAAATAGCTGACTATGAAATCATTGAATTTATCCCTGGGAAAAATCATCCTGACTTTTCTCAATTTATTAATTGAGTCTAATCTAATTGCTTCTCTGAACTGTAGTCTGTTGATTTTATTTATACTGAGGAGCAGAATGGATCATCTTTAAGAAATCAATAATTGTCCCGTTATTTACAATACAAGAAAAAAAATTTTAAATGAGAATAAACATGAAAAAGAACATTGATGATACGGTTATCTACCAAACTAAAAATGGGGCTATTGCGCTTAAGCAAGATACCTCATCTGACATGCTCTGGGCCAGCCAAGAACACATAGCTGATATTTTTGAATTAGAGCGTTCAACCGTCACAAAACACATACGTAACATATTGAAAGATAAGGAGTTAAATGGGAAAGCAGTACGTGCAAAATTGTCACATACTGCCGAGGATGGCAAGACTTATCAGGTTCAGTTTTATAGCCTAGACGTCATCTTAGCAGTGGGCTATCGCACAAATTCTAAAAAGGCTATCGCCTTCCGCCAATGGGCAACTAAAACGCTTAAAGATCATATCTATAAAGGATTCACGATAAACCAAAATCGTATCCAAAAAAACTATACGGAATTTCTCAAAGCCGTTGATGATGTCAAAGCATTATTGCACGATGACTCCACGATTGGTCGCGATAGCATACTTGAACTTGTAACATTATTTGCTGACACATGGTTCTCTCTTGATGCGTATGATAAAGATAAATTAAGCATTCAAGGTACGACAAAAAAGAAAGTAGCGCTAACAGCAGAGAAATTGAATCAAGCATTAAGTAAATTGAAACAAAATCTCATTAGTAAAAATGAAGCTACCGATATTTTTGGTGTAGAGCGTACAAAAGATAGCATTGCTGGAATTATTGGAAATGTAATGCAGTCCTTTGGTGGAGAAGAACTTTATCCAAGCATTGAAGAAAAAGCTGCTACTCTTATTTATTTCATTGTCAAAAATCATCCTTTTGTAGATGGAAATAAACGCAGCGGCGCGTATGCTTTTATCTGGTTTTTACGTCAAGCAAAAGCATTAGACCTGTCTCGCATTACACCACCAGCACTAACTGCGATTACTCTTTTAATTGCAGAAAGCGCACCAAAAGAAAAAGATAAAATGATTGGGTTGGTTTGCACATTGCTAACGAAAAGAAAGACTAGGAATTAAACGCTTCAGTACGTTCCAAAAAGGAACATACTGCCGAAGAGCGGAATCGAACCGCTGACCTACTGATTACGAATCAGTTGCTCTACCAACTGAGCTACCTCGGCAAGGGGCGGGAGTATAAGGGCTGTCTCCATTATCTGCAATTAGAAGGTCGATAAGTCTTTGCTAAAGTGCCACCTGTGCAATCCCACGAAACGGTACCATTGCTGAGGGTGGGTTTGAATGTCATGGTATTTTCGTTAGCTGGGAGCCCCATGGCGGCTGCGTTATAGATTACAGTGATAATGCCCTCTTCGCCGACTTTAATTTCAGAAACTAAAGGTGTAGAAATTGTCTCTGGCAAGCCCGCTTCTTGATTATTGATTGGGAAGCTACCTTTTGATTGCCGAGTCTCTGCTACAGCGGTTTTTGCGGCCGCAGCGGCTTGTAAACCTTCCGTCACACGCGCTCTGATGACATAGTTTTGATAAACCGGTATGGCAATAGAAGCCAAAATACCAATGATGGCAATAACCATCATCAATTCAATCAGTGTAAAGCCAATTTGAGTTTTTCTTTTCATACAATGCTCCCTTTGGTTAAAAACCCCCACCCTAGCCCTCCCCCGGGGTACCGGGGGAGGGAAAATATAATTCTCTACCACGGTGGTACCGGGGGAGGGAAAATATAATTCTCTAC
>JAFEDO010000075.1 GCA_018241565.1 Pseudomonadota bacterium | reverse complement strand
TATGGTACTTCTGAATATATTTTTTTACCAAGCTTTCTACTGAACCTGATTCAATATGAATTTGCTGCTGAGTAAATCCAAGATCTAAATGCAAAAAGTCGGCTAGCTGCATCGCTTTGGCCTCATAGCAATCCGCTAACGCCAAGACCGGGGTAACACATAAGCTATACGGAGGGAAATGAGGAAGAACGATTAGTACCTCTGAACGATAAGCTCGCCAAACATCAATAAGCCCAACAGACTTCTTGTGATATTCTATGTGCTGCTTGATTGATGAAACACTATTGAGTGACTCACTAAAAACTAGTAGACAAGATGAACTTCCATCGTATGATTTCATGTTGGCACTTCCTTGTATTTTGTTAAAGATAAAATCCTTTTCTTCTGAATTCAAAAATATTTAATTCAGAAAACCTTTTAGCCTATCATCGTTTTTTCCGCAGAAGATCCGCAAAAAAAACTCTAATAACTTTTCAAGCTCTGGATCCATTTCTTTTTGGTTAGATACTGTGTTTTGTTCTGGAGCAGCTGCACTGGCAAACGTTAAACGTGTGCTTCCCTTCGAGATATTTGGGTTTGGGAAAAACCCCCACTTGTAAACTCATATTGCTTCAACCTTTTCATCGCTGCTTTCGTCCTAAAATCCATACAAACTCTTCAGGGAATTCCATTTCCATTTGGTGCTCAAGGAGAGGGATCCTACTCCAAATACAATAGCTAAGGGAATATTCTGTATTAAATTTAATTTTTATTCTATGAATCAATTGGTTATTACTCTTTTTTTAAAAAAAGAAGTTTGGATAGCTTTTGAAAAGATTTATTTTTAATCACATACTATTAGTGTTTTATAAAATAAGACTTTGTTGCCAGTCTTCGTACGCCGAACAAGCCAATATGATCATGAATAACAAATAAGTAAATGTATCCATCGATAAAAACCCCGTGCTTCGCTAACACGTATTGGTATTCAATCTAACTGCTCATGCTTTGCCAGACGGAAACCCCAATACATTTGTTAACCAAGATCGCTAACATGAATAGGTACTTCATGCGAAAATATCTATAAAAATCATAATATTGTATAGCTTTTAAAAATCTTACCTGCTATGGCAGTAAATCCGCTTCCCTTGATCTTTTTTTATTCTCTACCATACTGGAAGCATGTCTATTAATTACCCAGGTAGATTAGCATGAATATAAATGAAGATACCTCTTCTCTTTCTCAAAATGAAAGAAACAGCTTAAGCAAATCATGGGCTAGAATGGTTGACTGCATCGTGCACGACTTAGGGAACCGTGTCGTGTGTATGAAGCTTTCCAATGAAATATTAGAAAAAATTTTATTACCAAAAATCGACGTTCTCCAAGAACCACCCACTCGCGATGAAACTGTTTCTATTACTTTAGATAAAAGTGACTTTAAAAATATCAAATTCTGTATTGAAGCACTGAGAGAAAATGTTGGAACCTTCTTTGCTGCCGCCGAGCGTCTACATCCCATGAATGCAAAGCTATTTCTAGCGCAGAATGAGTTTCCTTTGAGAACTATACAAGAGTATTTGCATGACGCTCTAAACCAACCAGAGTTAAAAAGTAAAATAGACATATCATCAATTCAAATGAACTTTGATTCTAATTTTTTACTGAGTGCTGATCCATTTTTTATGGAACCCCTGTTTTATCACATCATTTCCTATGAAAATCACCGGATTAAACTTTCAAAGCAAGGAACTATTCGTGTTTGGACTGAAGACTCTTCTCTATTTGATATCCTCCATATCGCTGATACATCAACATCCACCTTGAGCAATAACGTATTTCCATCATTCTTTTTTAAACAAGGGGAGTCTATCATGCCAGATTTAGGATTTTGCAGGTTATACCTCTTACAGATAGGCGGTGACATAAGCTGTTCTTTAGATACAAATAACAACCTAGAATTTACCATCAAATTCCCCAAAAAAATTAAGTAAATTATTTTTGCTTAGTCTTTGTAATACTATCAATATCATCTTTACGGAGTACTTTTAAGTAAGAAGGCAAACTGCCCATCTCAAAAGCTTGACCTGTTAATAAATATAAGCACGTATAACCTTGCTCGTGTAATTGTCGAGCTAACTCTATCCCTAGGATTTTACTCCCCTCAAAATTGCAATCTAAGTAAATGGGCGTATTCTTAGCATATTGCGCTACTTCAGATAAAAAGTGTTCAGGATCCTGATAAACAGCAACTTGCTTTTCTGAAAAAACAAACTGCGTGAGCATATTTGTGAGTAAAGCATCATCGTCTACCAAAACTACATCCGCTTTGTTGATGAATTGACTCTTTTCATCCAAGGATGCTGAGATAACTTCAATGCTGATTTCAGAAGCCAATTGCTTGGGTAAAATCTTAGTATTTGTTTTTGCAGCGTCAGCGAGCACTTGCTTGTTAGCATAATGACTAGTGACCAATACAGCACGTTTAATATTGGCTTGTGACACAACATCTAGGCCTGTTATTTTTTCTTTTAATAACTCAAAATCAGTCAGTAAAAAAATACGTGACCTATCTACAAGAGGGATAGACTCTATAAATTCTAAAGCATCCTTTGCAAACCAAAAATTTTTTAGTTCTATATTAGTGTGGCTTTTTAATACTGGTTCAAAACGCATATTCCACGCACCATGAATCGATTTTTCATCATCTAAAATAATAACAATATCATTGTCGCGTAGACTGATTTTATCAGCTATCCAAAGAGGTGCATGCATTCGTGGAAATATCAATATAATCTTCGTGCCTTCATGCTCTTTTGAATCAATACTCATTTCACCTTGATAATTCCTTAAAGTCTCTTGAACCTGCATTAAACCAATCCCATGCCCTTCTTTTTTACCAGAAGTCACTGCAATATTTTTTAAAATCTTTTCTGCGACTTCTTTAGGCATTCCTTTGCCATTATCTTCAACGATAATTTTTAAAAATTCATTGCTGCACTCTAAACGCAAAATCACTTTCCCCGATTTGCCATCAAAAGCATCTACGGCATTATTAATGATATTAGAAATTATCCTTCGAAAAGCATTCAATTGAACTTTAATAAAAGCAAAATAACTATTAGAAGGAAAATCATAATCAAATTGAACTGAGAAATTCTGATATTGATACTTTTTCTCTGTTAATAATTCGAGTAATGCAGATGATACTAAAACATCCTGCGCTTTAATTTCTTCCTGTTTGAGAGAACCATCATCTGGCTCTCGATATTGAGCCAGTAAATTATTGGCTATATCTCCTATGGAAATTGCGGCTTCTCGCATCGCAATTCGATATTCTTCTGGCACTTCGATACAGTTCTTAACAATCATTAATAAACTCGATAGTGGTGAGCGAATATCGTGCGCCACTTGATTTGCAATATGAACAAATTTAGCTTGTTGTTCTAAGCGAGATCTTAGCTCTAATGCTTCTTTCGCTTTTTCTTCAGCTTCTTTTAATTCTGTAATATCG
>JAFEDO010000074.1 GCA_018241565.1 Pseudomonadota bacterium | reverse complement strand
TGTGATTCATCCCTATTCGCTAAAACTCTATAACATAGAAATTCCCGATTATGATATGGTTCAAACACCTGTAATCCCAGTTGCAGTCAGCCTCAAATATCAAACTCATTGGATTTATAATGATGAATTTGCTGAAATTCATTTAAAAGATATTACGGCAAGAAATATGATGGGAGGCTTTGTTCCATCAGCTGGCGTAGGTACTGCCTTATCCAGAAGGGCGTTAAATACTTTAGAAAAAATAAATGGTGGAAGTCCATTTTCTAAAAACAGTTTAACTGAAGACTATGATAGCGCACTTAAAATTCATCTTGCGCATTTAAAAACTCGCTTCTTATTTAAAACACTTCCTCAAACAAAACCCGCAAAAAAATGGATTTGGTTTGGAAAAACCATTAATAAATCGACTAAAGAATATATCGCTACACGTTCGCTTTTCCCTAAAACATATCGAGCGGCACTTCGACAAAGAACACGTTGGATGATGGGTATTTCGTTACAAGAATGGAATAATATTGGCTGGCCAGGCGATTTTGTGACGTTATATTCATTAGCACATGATAGAAAAAGTGTTTTTTCTAATTTTATTACTTTAATTGCCTACCTCGTTTCCGTGTATTGGCTTATTGATTACATATATGGAGAATTCTTTCCAGGAACACCAGTTTTGTCACAATTACTTGCACAACACCCTTCTGCCTACGTATTAATTGTTATTTGTTCGTCATTTATGATCATTCGCTTAACCCAACGTTTTTTACTGACTGCTCGTATTTATGGATTTTGGGCAGGTTTAACCAGCATCCCACGGGTTTTTTATGCCAATTTTCTAAATGCAAATACCGCTTTTTTAGCCATTTATTTATTTCTAAAAGCAAAATTTTTCAAGAAAACCATACAATGGATTAAAACTACAAATGCTTTTCCAACTGATATTAAGTGAATTTTTTTTCTTGAGCAGATTCGACATCCTGAGTGGGCATGTCATCCTGAGCGTCAGCGAAGGATCTCAACGTTGATGCTGAGATCCTTCGCTGACGCTCAGGATGACACGGTCACTCACAAAGCAATCGAGTCTGACCCCATTGCTTCCTACAGCTGATATTAAGTAAATTTTTCTTTGAGTATTTCTACGATTCTTTTTGAAGCTAAGCCATCGCCATACACACAATTGACTTTCGCTATTGACTCATAAAATGCTTTATCGGTCAGTAATTGAGAAGTTGCATCTAAAATAGCTTTGGGATCAGTCCCAACTAATTGCGTAATACCCGTATTCAAAGCTTCTGGTCTTTCAGTATTTTCTCTTAATATTAATAACGGTTTACCTAAAGCGGTTACTTCTTCTTGAATACCGCCTGAATCACTGAGAATTAAATAAGATTGCTTCATTAAAGCAATAAAAGTCCCATAATCAAAAGGTTCACATAGACGAATGCTAGGATGTGAATCTAATACTTTGTAGGCAGTCTCTCTAACATGAGGATTAGGATGAACCGAATAAATAATTTCCACATCCTTAAATTTTTCAGCAATCAATAGTAACCCTTTACAAATATCTTCTAGCGGTTTACCAAAATTTTCACGGCGATGTGCAGTGACCAATATTATTTTTTTCTTAGGATTGATAGAAAATAGCAATGGAATATTTTTATTATCTATATAATTTAGTGCATCAATAATCGTATTCCCTGTGACATAAATACTGTCATTATTGATTTTTTCATTTAAGAGATTTTGCTTAGCAGCCTCCGTAGGCACACAATGAATATCTGATAATCTGTCAGATATCACACGATTCATTTCTTCTGGAAATGGATTATCTATATGCTGACTACGCAAGCCTGCCTCAATATGACAAAAAGAAATATGATCCTCAAAGCTTACTAAAGCTGCTGCCAGAACCGTTGTTGTATCACCTTGGGCAATCACAACGTCAGGTAATTCCCTTTTAAAGACTTCATCTAATTTCGAAATCAAGTCAGCCGTTAACTGTGGAAGCTTTTGATCATAACTCATGATATTTAAATCTGTGTCAGGAACAATCTTAAATAAATGAAGGACTGAATCAAGCATTTCACGATGTTGTGCAGTGGCTAGCACATATAGATTGACCCAAGGCTCTTTCTTCAAAGCTAAAATAAGGGGTGCTAATTTAATTGCTTCAGGTCGTGTTCCAACGATGCAGATGATTTTCTTGTTATTCATGCTAAATCCATTTACTTTTATGTTAGCAAAAAGTATAAATAGAAAGGTACCAAAGTCAACGAACGAATCAAAAAAAAATTACAGCATATAACCTAGCACCTTAGTGCGTTCAGTATAATTATAAGTCCCAAATAGGATCGCTTTTCCAGTCATTGCAAAAACCCATTTCACCAAATGGAACTGAAGGATAATTTTCAAATAATTTAAACAATCTCTGTTTCCAATGGTGACTAGGAGAAATCTTATTGAGCAACTTAATAATCATATACGCCTGCATACTGAATGGGCTAGCATTGCTAGAATGCATATATTTTACATGAACTCCTTTTGGTTTATTGATGAAGAATCTGTTCCATAAACGCGAGTGATGTGCGCATAGATTTCTGGTGTATGTCAGTGACTTCATCCAAGATTTAACAATTTCGCTATATTGTCCAAAAACATCTGCAATCTGTTTTCTAGCAGAACGGTCTTTAAGGTTCGAATATATTTTAGATATTGTGCCAAATGATAAACATTCTATAACCATCCAGCTTGGAGGATATTCTGGCGAGTAGTATGTATCATAATATTTTTGAATAAAATCTTCTTTAGTACGTTTCAAGTGATCACTAATTTCGTTAAGAAAAATATTATGTTGCATTTGACTAAGAAATAAATCTTGATTCATATACCAATGTGTATCATATTTAACGCTCATAATATTAGATATAGCCGTACGCAAAGCTACTTCGATGCGCTCAAGCGCATCAGTTACTAATAAACGTAACTCACGATCAAAAACATAAAGTTGTAACACATCTAAAAACTGAATATTTTGTTTAAATCCATCATCAGAATTCTTATGGTCAAGTAGAAATAACTTAAAGTAACTCGTTAAACGATAATAACCAATTGTAGATAGACAAAGTTCCACTTCAGAATCATTATGAATAATCAGATTTCGACTTTTGAGAAGGTATAATTGATCTCTTACAGTCAGTACAACTTTTTCAAATTGTATTTTTAAGGACATAAAAAACCCGCCCTGGTCCGCATCGTTGAGAGGCGTGGCGGGTATGGTTGATTGATATTCTAACCAAGCCAGTCACAAAGTCAAACAATAAGGATCAAAAGTATTAGTGTTATATAATCCTTACAAAGAAAATCCAATTGCAGTATATACTCAAAATGGTAGTGCAATAAGAAGTTTTTATCAGCATTCTGTTAAGCTTTTTAAAGTCTAGGGGTTTTGCTTTTTACGTGATGCCCATAAGCACATGAATAAATGCATTCAGTTTGATAATTGCATTGATGAATTTCTTAAGGAAGAGGTTTTTTTAAATGCCTCAAGAGATTCTGGACTTCTCTTTCAGTGAGCTCCTTATATTTATTAGCTAAACCATCTTGAGAATAAAAAC
>JAFEDO010000073.1 GCA_018241565.1 Pseudomonadota bacterium | reverse complement strand
GTAACCAATGAGGATAAGCATAAATCGCTGGGGTTACCCAAGAAGATTTCCCTTGTGATGCCTGGAATTTTGCATAGTCCTGCTGTAGAGAGCTCGCCAATCGCTGATTCGGTGTTAATAAGAGGGCATTCAAAGGTAAATTTGAAAAGAATTTTATTTTCTGAGGGGATAACTTCAACATGCGGCGATTATAGCGGCCGTGCTTTGCATACTCAACGCGGTTTTGGCAGCAGGATTATTTGATTAAATTATACTCATCTTGAGTATTGATAGCTTTAATCTGATTCCGACCATTTTAGCGTCTGGCGCTAAAATGGTCGGATTTAATATTCGACTATTTTAGCGTCTAGCGCTAAAATAGTCGGTATGAAACAAACTCGATATCTTGAAGCAAGCATTAATCAAATCTGTTTTCGGGCGGAGAAAATGGCATTTGTTTCTGGTCCGCGTCAATGCGGTAAGACAACAATGGCTAAGTCTTTGTTAAAACAACGTGGTGTTGGTGTTTATTGTAATTGGGATGAAGTAAAATTTAGGCGTCTATGGACTAAAGATCCAGCATCGGTGATTCCAGAAATTTCTGGTAATAAAAAACCACTTCTTATTCTGGACGAATTACATAAAGCGAAATTATGGAAACGAAGTTTAAAAGGACTATATGATACACAAAATAGTTATTGTGACATTTTGGTTACTGGTAGTGCTCGACTAAATATTTATCGTAAAGGCAGCGATAGCTTAATGGGGCGTTATTATCCTTTTAGATTACATCCTTTTTCATTGAGCGAATTGCTGAAAAATCAGTATTTGGTTTTACCTGATCATTTAATAAATACGCTTTTTTCTGAACCTCAGTTTGCTTCTAAAAAAATGGATAAGCTACTTGATAATTTATATCAATTTGGCCCATTTCCCGAACCGCTATTTTCTGCTAATAGCCAAACGTTAAATTTATGGCGTAGAAATCGAGTGGAAAAAATTATTCGAGAAGATTTGCGTGACCTCAGTCGTTTACCAGAGTTGAGTCAAATTGAGATGTTAACGAGCTTGTTACCTGAACGTGCTGCTCAACCTCTCAGTATTCAGAGTCTTAGTGAAGATCTAGAAGTAGCTTATACAACGGTGAAACGATGGCTTAATTACCTCAGTCAGTTATATTATTTTTTCTCTTTAAAACCATATGTCAAATCATTGCCAAGAGCAATTAAAAAAGAAAATAAATTATATTTATGGGATTGGAGCGAAATTGAAAATGCTGGCGCAAGATTTGAAAATCTAATAGCGTCACATTTGCTGAAATATTGCGATTATTTAACGGATACTGGAGTGGGTGATTTTGAGTTGCGATATTTAAAAAATAAAGATAAGCAAGAAATTGATTTTTTGATTTTGAAAAATAAAAAAGCATGGCTACCAATAGAAGTTAAATTAACAGATGAGCAACCTAGTTCATCGTGGGCAAAATTCATGAAAAATTTAAATTTGTCTCATGGTATTCAAGTTGTGATGAATCCAGGTATTTGCAAAACACATGACTATTTCGGTTATAAAATATTAGTTATCAGCGCAGCATCCTTTTTAAAGTATCTTATTTAGTCTGAATTTCGCGTAGATATTATAAACAAGCAACTAAAGTCAAAAAATTGGATTCCGACCATTTTAGCGTCAGACGCTAAAATGGTCGGAATCTCTAGAAAGGAACTAAACGCATCAAGGATGAGATATATCAAACTTATTTCGATTGATGCTGTGTGATTCGTCAATTTGGTCCAAAGGTATTGGAACTTCTGAATTATCGCGGAAAACAAATCCTCGAAAGAACATGAAAACACTTCGAATTGCCGTCGATATTGTAGAGTGATTGCTGTTTTCTACCGGAGTATGTTGGAGGTTTGTCGTTTCATTAACAACAGGTTTATTCGTTACTGAAGTAGGAGCAGTGTTGTGGGTAGAAGACAAGCCTTCCGTAATTTGTATATAACCATCGTTGTTTAATTTTTCTTGCGGATGATTAAATCCATTAGCTGAAGATAATGCATTTTGTTTTGAGTTTTTTTGAGCAGCATCATTCTCTGGATTTGTAAATGTTGCAATGATATGCAATATCGAAGGGCCAAATGCAGGAATTGCAGCGGCTACGCCGAGAGCAACAAACAATGCTGAGAGACCTAAAACAGCCAGTAAAATGGGAAAAGTTGGTGACAATAAGCTAAAAATTACAAACAACTGAACAATCCCAAGAAGGCAAGCTGATACCAATACGGTCCCTATTACTGCATACATAATCATGTCAAATGCGTTACGGTCGGCCGCACCCTCGTGAGCGCGACGAATAATAAATTTTGGCAAAATAGAGAATATAGACATCACAAGCTCTCCCCGTGGTAGGGAGACAAGCTTGGTGATGTAAAATTCTCTAGCGTTGTTGGCGCTTCTTTTGGTGTTTCATAAATTCCAACCTTAGTTGCGAGGGCGAACAGAAAGTTCAAAAAGAACGATGAATTACCAGAACGTTGAGGAGTAGCAGGTACTTTGGGATTACTATTGATGCTTACATAAGCCGGGTTCCCAAGAATTGCTGTATACGATGAATCAGAAGCCTTGGATTCTGTCGTTTTACTCTGTTTGTAATCAAGAGTTGGTTCTGGGTGGGTATGATCCACATTTGCGGAAGTTTCTCTTGAGTTTGCATAATTGCCAACGACTAGGAATAGTAAGGGGATCAGACATCGCATTAACGGTATAATGGTGCCAGTCAAAATAAATGCGCCCAAAGCAAAAAATATTATTGGTCCGCCGGGGCCAAGAGTGGAAGAAAAAATAGCCGTCCCAATGAAGAGAAAAGCGAAAGCAACAAATGCTAACGTAAACATTCCAAAAAAGACTATGTTTATTAATGAATCTTTAGTAGGGACATTTCTTACATAGTTTTGCGAGTGCTTAACAAGACTTCTTCCAATCTTACCAATAATAGACATGACAAAAATCCCAATAAATTGAACTGGCCAAAGTATGCCATATTTTTACAGGGATAAGCAAATTTTAATCAATTTTGCCGACAGTGAGCTTGTTTCTCTTACTAACTAAACTCGCTTTCACTCATCCCTATCAGATGGAAGCCTGAATCGACATGGATGACTTCACCAGTAATCCCCGATGCCATATCAGAGCAGAGGAAAGCTGCCGTGTTACCGACTTCTTCAATGGTGACATTTCGACGCATGGGGGTGACTCTTTCGTTGTAATCCAGCATTTTTCGGAAGTTTTTGATGCCAGAAGCGGCCAAAGTACGGATAGGGCCAGCAGATATGGCGTTTACACGAATATTTTTAGGTCCTAGGCTTTGGGCCATATATCGAACGTTGGCTTCAAGGCTCGCTTTAGCGAGTCCCATCACGTTGTAATTTGGGAAAGTACGCTCAGCGCCTAAGTATGACAGCGTGAGTAGTGAACTGGGTTGTTTGGTTAATAAAGGCAATCCTGCTTTAGCAAGGGCGACAAAGCTATAAGAACTCACATCGTGCGCTATTTTAAAACCTTCTCGGTTCACAGACTCTACATAATCACCTTCTAACTGTTCAGCGGGTGCAAAAGCAGCAGAGTGGACGACACCATCTAAACCGTCCCAATGTTTTGCTAATTCAGTGAAGACTGTATTCACTTGTTCGTCGCTGCCTAAGTCACAAGGAATAATAATATTAGAGTTCCATTGAGCCGCCATCGTAGTGACTCTATCTTTAAACTTGTCTCCGAAATAAGTAAAAGCAAGGCTCGCACCTTCTCTATGCATGGCTTCTGCGATGCCATAGGCGATCGAGCG
>JAFEDO010000072.1 GCA_018241565.1 Pseudomonadota bacterium | reverse complement strand
GTACTACCATTAAGGATTTCATAGCTTACTATTTTCTTCCAAAGTTTTTAAAATATAAATTCGAGCCGAGTGCTTCTTCAATTCGTAGCAATTGATTGTATTTCGCGACTCTATCCGTTCGACATAATGATCCCGTTTTTATTTGCCCTGCACCCGTTGCAACTGCTAAATCAGCAATCGTAGTATCTTCTGTTTCCCCTGATCGATGCGAAATGACCGTATGATACCCTGAAGTCTGCGCCAATCGAATGGCTGATAAAGTTTCCGTTAAAGTGCCTATTTGGTTGAGTTTAATTAAAATTGAATTCGCAATACCTTCTGAAATACCACGCTGCAATAATTCTGTATTCGTCACAAACAAATCGTCACCCACGAGTTGAATTTTATTTCCTAAACGATCAGATAATAATTTCCATCCAGCCCAATCGTTTTCAGCCAATCCATCTTCAATACTCACAATAGGATATTGTTTCACCCACTGTTCTAAATAATCCACAAACGCTTCACTCGTTAACTTTTTATTTTCAGATTTTAATTCGTAATACCCATTCTTATAAAATTCAGAACTTGCCACATCTAAGGCCAAACTGATATCTTTACCCACAGAAAATCCTGCTTTTTCAATCGCTTCCATAATAATCGCAATCGCTGCTTCATGAGAAGATAAATTGGGTGCAAAACCTCCCTCATCTCCAACCGCTGTATTTAGATTTCGTGATTTCAGTAAAGATTTCAAAGCATGAAACACTTCAGCGCCATACCGAAGTGCTTCATGAAAATTAGACGCGCCAATAGGCATAATCATAAATTCTTGGATATCTAAATTATTATCCGCATGCGCTCCCCCATTTAAAATATTCATCATGGGGATTGGCAAAGAATAATCGCGGGTTTTTAAATATTGATAGAGAGGGATTTTTTTATCATTCGCTGCCGCTTTAGCGACTGCTAATGAAACAGCGAGTAAAGCATTAGCACCCAAACGTCCTTTATTCGACGTACCATCTAATTCTATTAAACAGTGATCTAATTGGCTTTGTTCACTCGCATCCATACCGATCAATGTTTTTTGAATTTCACCTCGAATATTTTCTACGGCTTTTAAAACTCCTTTGCCGCCATATCGTTTAGGATCTTGATCTCGCAATTCCAAGGCTTCATGAGATCCTGTCGAAGCGCCCGAAGGAGAACACGCTCGCCCCATCGCACCCGATTGCAAAAAAACTTCAGCTTCTACCGTCGGATTTCCTCGAGAATCTAAAATTTCTCGCGCGTGGATGGACTGAATTTTAGACATATTATCTCCCTTGGAAAATCCGGCATTCTACACGGAAGTTAATTAAATTTTGAATAAAAAAAATTGTAAATATTAATTCCATCTCGTAGTTATTTTTTGTTACAATGCGGCGGTTTTCTAAACAACCTTAAGGAGTTAACGATATGAAATTGGGCCCAAAACTTAGCCTAGCACTGTATCTATGCCTTGGATGTACAGGTTTAGCTTACTTAGCTTTAATGGCTGGCGTTCCATTCGCAACGATTAGCGGTTTAGATGGCATCGCTGACTATGCCGATAAACAAGGAAAGTGGTGCGAACAGCAATCAATTGCTAATAGTGATTTTAACGATCCTTCTTGTGATCAAAGCAACATTGAAAATGCCTCCTTATCTGCAGGACTCATTGCTGGACTCATGCGACTAGCTGAAATCGGTGGGCCCGCGTTTGCTGTAGGGGCATTACTGGCGATCTGCTTAGCTGTTAGTGCTCGAGTGGTTTATGGAAGGTCACAGCGCGGTAGTTATGAGGAAATCGGAGGGAACGATACTGAGGATCCATATAATTCTGATACTCCTGGCCCCAAATAACACATCAAAACTTTTCATACACAAGCCAAGGACGGCTTGTTTCCTTTAATCCTACCCCTTT
This sequence comes from Pseudomonadota bacterium, assembly GCA_018241565.1. Lineage (GTDB taxonomy): Bacteria > Pseudomonadota > Gammaproteobacteria > JAFEDO01 > JAFEDO01 > JAFEDO01. Next base: position 1,501 of record JAFEDO010000072.1, on the reverse strand, counting down.
CCCTTGACAGAATCTCCCACATTTGGATACTGTCCTACCCGCAAAAACAACCTTGATGATAAGGAAAACTGATGAAGCTCTGTGGTTTTGAAGTGAGTCAACGACATCCATTCTTTTTAATAGCAGGCCCTTGCGTAATAGAAAGTGAAACCCTCGCGCTAGAAACGGCAGGATTTTTAAAAGAAATCACTACTCGCTTAAATATCCCTTTTATTTATAAATCTTCATTCGATAAAGCCAATCGATCTTCTTTAGATAGTTTTCGTGGTTTAGGGTTAGACGCCGGATTAAAGATTTTAGAAAAAGTGAAAAAACAAATCGGTGTTTCAATACTCACAGATGTTCATGAAGATACTCCGCTCTCTGAAGTCACTGCCATAGTCGATGTACTACAAACCCCTGCTTTCTTATGTCGACAAACGAATTTTATTCAACGCGTTTGTGAACAAGGCAAACCCGTCAATATTAAAAAAGGACAATTCTTAGCGCCTTGGGATATGCAGCACGTCGTTAAAAAAGCGAAAGCCACAGGCAATGAAAACATCATGGTTTGTGAACGCGGTGTTTCTTTTGGTTATAACAATTTAGTGTCTGATATGCGTTCTCTCGCGGTATTGCAAGAGACAGGTTGCCCTGTCGTTTTTGATGCGACTCATTCCGTACAATTACCCGGAGGTAGCGGCACACATTCTGGTGGTCAGCGAGAATTCGTACCTGTGTTAGCTCGCGCAGCGACAGCAGTCGGGATTGCGGGCATTTTCATGGAAACCCATCCCAGTCCTGACAAAGCATTAAGTGACGGCCCGAACGCGTGGCCTCTCGATAAAATGGAAGAATTGTTGGTGACGTTGAAAGCATTAGATGCTGTCGTGAAGAAATAAGGGCTCTACATGTAGTCTTGGACACTTTGACTGTCATCCTGAGCAAGTTTGTCATCCTGAGCGTCAGCGAAGGATCTCAGCGGTATCACGAGATCCTTCGCTGACGCTCAGGATGACACAATCTATGTCCAGAATGACAAACCCACTTACTCAGTCACCAAATCCGGCATCGTAAACCCATGTTCAACCAATCGATTAATAATCTGGCCTTTCGACTTGCACTTCAATTTTCGTCTTAGGTTTTCAAAATGACGTTCAACAGTACGTTTAGAAATTTTCAATTCCAATGCAGTCTGCTCTGCTGTCATTCCTTTCGTCATTAAAAATACAATATCTTTTTCACGGGGAGATAAAGGGATAGTCAACTTAGGTGATAGTACTGATAAAGGTTTATCAATTCCTTTATCAGATCCTGAAATCATCGATAAAAGATCAGATTTACTTTTTTGTGCGGATACAAATTCTCGAAACCGTGTCACAATTGGTTTTATTAACTCAGGCGCTGGATTTAATCTTGTGATGGAACATAAAAATCTATCCATACGCCCATCCATATATTCATTAAATCGCCGAAAATAATCCAGATTATTAATACAGTAATAATTACTTTCTGTCTGATT
>JAFEDO010000071.1 GCA_018241565.1 Pseudomonadota bacterium | reverse complement strand
TCAAAAGTAAAAGAACAAGGGCAAGATGATTTATTTGCATTTGATTCAGAGGAAGATTCAAACTTTGCAGGATGTGAATTAGTGAATGTGCCTGAATGGAATACTCATCAACGTTTACTCGGTGAAAAAGAAACATTAGGTTTTTATTTATCAGGACATCCTTTAGAAAGATATGCGGCAGAATTATCTCATATCACGAAACAATCTATTTCAGCATTAGTGCCCATGCGTGATAAAACATTAATGATAGCGGGCTTAGTTGTTCAAGTTCGAAAATTACAAACCAAAAATGGCGATCCCATGGCTATTCTGACATTAGAAGATAGTTCAGGTCGCGTCGATGTAACTGTATTTTCCGATTTATATGTCAGTAGTAAAAACCTATTAGAAAAAGATCAAATATTGGTCGTGCAGGGTGAAGCGAGTGTGGATAATTTCAGTGGAGGCATACGATTTACGGCTCGTCGTTTGTGGAGCATTGAACAAGCACGTATGACTTTTTCAAAAGCCATTAAGTTAACTTTAGAAAAACATATGATATCGAGCGAGTTTTTAGATAAGCTACAAGGCTTATTTCAACCCTTTAAACAAGGTAAATGTCCGATAGTGATTGAGTACCGTTGTGAAGATGCGACTGCACAATTAAATTTAAGTCAACAATGGTTAATAAATCCTGCGGATCAATTGTTAGATCATTTGCATACATTATTGGGGCAACAACAGGTATCAGTTATTTATTAATGACGCTGGATCCCGGCTCGCGCTCCGCAAAAGCTCGGCGCTTGGCCGGGATGACGGTAAAGTGCTAAATGAAGAAACTATCTGCTGTCATCCCTGCCGAGTGTTGAGCCTTTGCAACACGAGAGCAGGGATCCAGTGTCTTTTATGCATGTGCTTGGCTGAGATGACAGTATATAAAAAAAGAGGTGTTAAATGGAATTCGATTTTCATTTTGTATTGTTAGTTGCAACATTAATCACTGGGGCAATTTGGGGATTATATCGGTTACGTAGCATTCGTTCAGGTGAGAAAATAGCAACGAGTTCTATGCCAAAGTTAGTCGAATATTCACGTTCCTTCTTTCCTGTATTATTTATTGTTTTATTAATACGTTCTTTTTTCTTGCAAATTTTTGTAGTGCCCACAGGTTCTCTTGAACCAACAATTCAACCCGTAGAATTTATTTTATTAAATATGTATACCTATGGATTGCGTTTACCTGTATTCCATAAAAAAATTCTTTCTATTCATGAACCTAAACGAGGTGATATTGTTCAATTTTATTGGCCAGTGAATTCAAAAAAATTATTTATTAAAAGATTAATTGGATTGCCAGGAGATCATATTAGTTATGTTAATAAAGTTTTAACAGTGAATGGAAAATTGATAAAACAAACAGATTTAGAAACGGTTGAAGATACCTACGGAGAATCTGTTTTAAAGAAAGAAGAAAATTTACTGGGTGTGAAGCATTTCATTTATTTGATACCGAGAGCATCGACTCATGACTTTCATGAGTTAGTCGTTCCTAAGGGACACTATTTTGTGATGGGAGATAATCGCGATTTGAGTGACGACAGTCGTTACTGGGGATTTGTTCCAGAAGAAAATTTAGTGGGGAAAGGAATGATGGTTTTATTCAGTTGGGATAGGATGAGTCATTCTGTGAGGTGGGATAGGTTAGGGGCACGATTGTAGAGAAAGTCTTAGGTAAGATCGCCTCGGGGTCCTGTCATCGTGTCTACCCCCATTTTTGCGTAGCTTGTCATCCTGAGTGTTTCTATGTTTGTCATCCTGAGCGCCAGCGAAGGATCTCAGCGTTAACCTTGAGATCCTTCACTGCGTTCAGGATGACAATAATTGCGAAAAATGGGGCCCCCAACACGATGCCACCCCTCGGCTTCCTGCGCGACTAGATCGATTTCTTTATTGCAACTCCTGTTAATTGGTAACTGCCTAGGGTGGGTTCGTAACCTAGGTTAAAAATCACTAACTCATCAGCGCCATATTTTTTTGCCAGCGATTTTGCATATTCTGTAATTTCTATTTTTTTACTTTTCATCGGTTTCTTTGAATGTATTTCAGCATTCACTGAACCTAGAATTTCTGAATCGTCAGTTAGGGCAGACTCTAATGATTCAGAGAGCCATTCATAAGAAGGATTGGGGAGGAAAATACCTTTAGGTTTGTAATCATCGCGGGGCGTTAAGATTGCTGAAATGGCAAATATTAAAATGCCCGTCACAAAATAAGAAAAATTTTGTTTAATAGTAGTAGCCATCATAGTTATTATTTTTTCCATATCGTCTTACTAAAAAAACGCCGCTGGATCCCGGATATTAAGTCTTTCTAAACTCGCCTGCTCGTTAAGAAAGACTAAATTCCGGGATGACAAAGAGTGTCATCCCGGCCAAGTGCCGAGCCTTTGCGGCACGCGAGCCGGGATCCAGGATGCGAAACTTAATTCTAAAAATCGAGCCGTAATTTACGTTTTTTCTTAAAACTAGTCTACGATTATAAATACATAGAGGTTAATATTTATGCATAGTTTTACGATAGGTATGGAAGAAGAGTTTTTCTTAGTGGATAAAGCGACGAGAGCTTTAGTCCCACGAGTACCTAATGCTTTTTTTTTAGAATGCAGGAAAGCATATCCTGAACAAATCGTCGGAGAATTTTTACGTTGTCAGGTGGAATTAATTTCTAAACCATGTTCTTCAATTTCTGATCTATACCAAGAACAAAAACAATTACGAAAAACTTTAGTTGAGATTGCCGATCATTATGGACTTGCTCCCATTGCATCATCGACACATCCATTTTCATCTTGGTTGAAACAACAACCGAATAAAAAACCACGTTACCAATATTTATTTCAAGAATTACAAGCATCCGGTAGACGCATGGCAGTGTGTGGCATGCATTTACATAATGGTATTGAAAATATTGAAGAGCGTCTTTTAATTTTTAATCGATTATATTTTTATTTACCTTATTTTTTAGCACTCTCAACTTCATCGCCATTTTGGGAAGGACATGATACGGGGTTAAATAGTTTTCGTTTGAGCGTGATCGATGGATTGCCTCGTTCAGGTATGCCACCTCGATTTGAAAATATTAAAGATTATCAAGAGGGGATATCTCATTTAATAAAATCTTCCGTGATCAAAGATGCCAGCGAAATTTGGTGGGATGCTCGCTTAAATAAAAATTATCCGACGATCGAATTAAGAATTATGGATATTTGTACTCGGTTACAAGATACAACAGCGATTGGTGCTTTATACGCCTGTTTAATTGAATGGATACGTAGAAACAAGCATGAAGCGCATTTAATAGCAGGGTTTAGAGAATTAATTACCAATGAGAATCGTTGGCGAGTTCAACGTTATCCAGTGAAGGAATTAAGTTTTTTAGATTTTAAAGATACAAAATTGATCTCTGCCCATGAGTTTTATAAAAATTGGATTTCTGAGTTAACTCCTATCGCCTTAGAATTAAAATGTGAACATGAATTAAACGGTGTTTTTGAGATATTAAAAAATGGCACTTCAGCCGATAAGCAAAGAAATTTATTTAATCAATCCACTCACGATGGTTGTAGTCGTAGAGAAGCGTTAGTGAAAGTGGTTGATCATTTGATAAAAGAAACTCGTCTATGAAATAAAATTCTTTTAGGTAGCATTGATGCGTTTTTCGCATCAGATTTTTCTAAATTTAAATATTGCCAGATTATAAATCCTACGGTTACTATTAGCATAGATTCATAGAAGTACATACTTAGGCCATAGAGGTTTTGTCAATGAATATTAAACGAGGAAAGAACAATGAAAATATTCTATTCATATGATGAATTTTCAAAAGAGTTTTTAAAATGCTTAGAAAAAAATTTACGAATACAGGAACCCATGTCTTTTATCCTTAATCCACAAGAGTTAAGCACCACAATAATGCCAGAACTTGTATTAAGTAAAGGAGCACCGATACAAGTAAAAAAGATACTAGAACATAATGCAAATGAAGGAGTGGCTCGCTTAAACGATTCTACTCAAAGCCTTTATAAGTCTGAAGAACAAAAAGATTACAATAGGTTTCAGTTTTTACGTAATTGGGTTATTGAAAAACTGGGAGGTAGCAATCTAGAAGAATCATTAGGTTTAGATATCTTAGAAACTTTAAAGAAATTTAGATACGTATGTTTTTATGCTTTTTCTTTCTATTATTTGCAGTATATTCATAAAAATGAAAAAAGCGCATGTTTAATCAATCTCATGGATCCAGAAGATTTTTTTGGTTTTTTTATGCATGAAATATGGTTAATTAATAATGCGTTTTGTATTTTTTCCAGCATAATCGAGGGTCAAAAAACGGAGCTAGAATTAAAGCCAATAATTGAAATCTATGTCAACTCTATATTTTCAACAATTTCTTATTCTGGCTGTGAAATTTTGTTTCCATGTAGAAGTAAAAGTCACGCCATATATATTGCTTTGGTCAATATTGATAATGATCTCTTTGTAAGAGTTGATAACTTTGGATTAGGCGCAGATAAATCAAAGGAAAAATTCCCTCCCAAAAAAGTAGCAAAACTTGATTTATCTAATGAAGTACACAAGAAATTATTGATGACGTATCTTTGTAAAGTCGCAACACTTACAGCAGAGTCTAATAGCAACCAAGATAACGATCTTGAAGAACAACTATTTAATGTTGTTCATAATAAAAATGGAGAGTGTTTTCAAGGAATAACACAGAATGAACCTGAATGGCCTGAACATGAAGGGCAATCAATTAACAATTGTGTAATTTACGGGCTTGATTATGGTATTAGTTTGAGAGCAAACAGATATGCTGATATTAATTATTTGGATGTCATTGAGCTTCTAAAAAAGGTGGTGCAAGTAATAGGGATTAAGGAATATGATAAATTAAATAATTTAATGTTTTATAAAAATCTTGAATTGACAAAGAAAGATATTGAATTATTGATTGAAAAATTTTTACGTAATATTTCAAATGAAAATATAAATTTTAATGAACTGAAAGACAGTGCGAGCAATGTAAAACGTAGCCTTGAGTCATTCCCTTGTAAATATCTTTGGTATAATCATGCTAATAAATTTTTAGAATTATTAGAAACCGATCCCCAAAAAAAGAGAATTTATGAGCAAGAAGAGAGGGAACGACTCTTTGAGGAAATAGACAGGTTTATCAAGAGCATTAATTCGGAAACAGCCAATGTGCAGTTTTTAAGAATTGAAAAAAAATTCCCTAAAGTACTTTTGCCAAGAGGTACCTATATTGGGAAAAATACCCCTCTTCTAAATCCAAACTTTGTAGGTAGAAAAGAATTGCTAGAAAAAATTAAAATCCAATTAAATCAGAAAATTGATTCAAAAAAAGAATTAATTTTAACGGCATTGGATGGGTTAGGTGGAGTTGGAAAAACCCAGATTGCATTAAGATACTTATACGAGCATCAATCAGACTACCCGCAAGGAATATATTGGATAAGATCAGAAACAGATGCTGAGTTGTTTTTATCTTATCAAGACTTAGCAACTGAATTTGGTATTTTAACAGATAATTTAAAACCAAAAGAATTAATTGCCAAAGTAAAAATAGGGTTTGAAAATAGAAGGGGATGGTTACTTATTTATGATAATGCACAGAAGTATGAAGAGATAGAAGGCTATATCCCAAAACAGGGAGGACACGTTTTAGTGACGTCTCGTCATGTAGATTGGCCTACGCAAGAAAGTATTTGTGTAGATGTATTTACACAGTCAGAAGCGGAAGAATACATAAAACTCATTACAAAGCGAGATGAGCCTGAGGCTATCAGAGCATTAACTCGACTACTTAGTTACTTACCCTTAGCATTAGCACAAGCAGGCGCATACATCAAAAGAAATAGAATTAGCGTGGCTAAATATTTGGAATTATACAAAACTGAGTACAGAGAATTATTAGCAAGTGAATTGATGCCGGCTGGATCAGAACATGAATCAG
>JAFEDO010000070.1 GCA_018241565.1 Pseudomonadota bacterium | reverse complement strand
TAATGGACAATCTGTACCCCAAGAAAAACTTTCATTTTTAAGATTTTCTTCTAATGCATGTCGTATTTCTTCAAATATTTCTTTCGAATCAATTAAGTTTTCTTCAATAAATACTTTGGCTGCGAATTCTCTTTGCCAACAATCACCACTCCTTAAAATATCTCTTAATGCATCTATTATCTCGGGCAGCTTAATACAGCCAAGTTCCTTAATTTTATTAATAGCATGTATTCTCGCTTTTTCATTTTTAGACTTAAGCCCACTAACATAAGATATACAAAGTATTCTAGTTGCTTCATCGATACTTTCTCGATTTTCTAAACTTTGATCTATATCACTTGGAGTTGTAGAAAATGAATTTATATTTTCTTCTATCATTTGCTCGGGAGTTCTAGGACTTACTACTATTTCCAGTTCGGTAAGTGAATTATTCAATTCATCCTTATTCATATGCAACACATTTTCAAGTGAAATTTCAGAAAATTCGTTTTTAATATCTTTCTTTTCTTGCGGCAAATACCCTACAATATTCAAACTATTTTTAATGATTTCAACAATTTCTTTTTTGCCTGATTGCTGTGCGAGATCAAAAACCGTTTTACCCAAAGAATTTTTCTGTAAAACTAGCTTGGGAAGCAATTCAATACTATTCAATGTCTCAAAAATATAAGCCTTTCCATCGAAATCAATAGCATAATGTAAAAGCATATTTCCATCATCATCTTTGATCTCAAATAATCTTTTTAAGAATTGTGGATTTGATTGCGCAAAAATATCTTTTATAAAATTATCTTCAATAATCATATATAAAACAGTAGCGCGATTTGATTTTACTTTAACATTCGAACCAGCATCATATAACATCTTAAATGCTTTAAATTCTTTTTGCTCCACAGCTACGTGTAAAGCAGTATTACCATAATCATCACGAATTTCGAGCGTTGTTAAAACGGCTTTGTCTTTAACAAGAATTTCAAGGAATCTTTTCACAAGATTGTCATATCCATAGTGAACGGCCCAATGTAGAGGTGTTCTATTAAGGCCATTTTCACTTCCATCTTGTTCTCTTAAAATTTTTGCAGTAATTTTATCAGTTTCCAGTAATAAACTAGCAATTTTTTCTGAATTATTTAGCTTTTTCCTTAACACAAGACTTAAAATCGTAATGTTTAAATTATCCCTCAACTCAATGTCTGCTCCTTGCTCTAAAGCTATTTCAACTTTCTTAAGATCATCTTCGTTAATTCCTATTAATAATAATTCATTAACATCAATATGATTGAAGTAATCCGCTATGACACTTCTAATGTTAATATAGTACGAAAATATTGCTACAATCGATATCGCTATACTCCTAATATTTATAATATTTATTATTTTTCTTTGGAAAATCTTGGCTAACCGTTTCAATAGTTCATATTGATTATTTGGATCAGGTATATATAAACTACTTGGCGCTACTATCCAATCCGTTAATTGCGATCCAAGATCGTCATTAATGTTTTTTATATTAAGATTTCTTAATTTCTCTCTCGACCAAGTAAAACAACTATGATAATTGTGCTCTTCAGATAAATTACTTTGAGCGCTCAAACTTTCACTGCCCGATTCTAGATACATAGGAGGGTCCAGTGTATCTTTTTTTATATCTTTCAACAGCTGTTCTTTTTTTGCAGTACCTATACTCCATGAAAGAAATAGTGCCTTATCACCTTTGGTTAATTTTAACAACAATTGTGTTTCATGCACAACTTCAGATTCGCTAGCTACGATAGGCTTTGGCTCTGGTGGAACGATCATAGAGTATTCAGGTTTATTCGGATCTTTAATCAAATCGAATCTCCACATAGTATGTTTACCAGTCCTTTCATCTAAACCTTCTAAAACAATAAAAGCATGCTCAGGACTTTTACCTTTCGGTTTACGCATTATAGAAACTACCCAATTATTATAATCAATCGGAAATGAACAATTTATTTGGCTATATTTTCGATCTTCATCATTCAATTTTGCTTCAATCCACTGCTGCATTTTTTGATAATTTAAATTTTTTGCTATATCCATGGCAGATTCACCAGCATTATTTCTCTCTCTAAGAAATAACGGATCAATTGTATATAAATACTCGAGCAGATATAAATGACCTCTATTGGCCGCTAAAAGCCATACTGTATAACCTTCTTTATCACGATGTTTTAAGTTAGCTCCTTTATTAACAAAATATTTAATATGCTCAAGTTGTCCATTAATAGCAGCTAATGTTAACGCTGTTTGTCCGTCTGAATTTACTTCGTCTAATTCTGCACCTTTAGACAATAACTCATCAAAAATTTCTTCTTGTTCTAAACGATGAATAACAGCGTGATGTAAAAGCGGATAGTTTTGACCACTACTTAAACTTGAATTTATATGCACATTTTCTCTTGTCAGCTTTTCTCTTAAACCATCAAGATTCCCACTACGGCAATAATCAACTAATTCGTTGTAAATTTTTACCAGCAGACTTTCGTGATCTTGTTTAAAAATCTCAGAATTTGATTTCAGCTTTAGTCGTTCTCCTGATACTGTAGGATTGATATCTGGTAGGAATTGATGTCTTGATTCAGGAACGGGGTAATTATCTTTTGCATCTATCAAATACCAAATATCTCCATCACTGCTACCCTCAAACCTCCAAGAAATTGGATCACGGTACGAAAAATCGTTCGCTGTGGCCCACGTATATGTGTCCATTAAAGTGGGACTTTCAAAATCTAAGACGAGGGGATGTATTTCCCAATCTAACCATTTTGTAGTCAATCGACCATCCACCGCATTTTGAGGACCTTCGTTTGGTCCATTTGCACCACCTGGATTAGATGCCTTGGCTCCTGTCAAAACCGTCCCTTGATATTTTATTTGTAAGAGAGATAACTGAACACACATATTAGGTTGCTCATCTTTCAATTCCACGGGAACAAAACGAAAGTAACGATATTTAATGGGGCCTTCTGGGTGAATTTCACGAGCACATGTATTTTTGATTTCCTTTTTCCATTCAGTATATTCTTGTTGATTCATAATGTTCTCCAGAAAGTTCTATTTCACCTATTTCGATTTTGCTGTACCTATTTTCATTATCTATAAAAATCATTACTACATTTCCTCTAAGCGGAATCAAGTGGTCAAAAATAAAACCACTTAAACATACGTAAACTTTTTATATACGCGCACCGCTCACTTTGAAACATTCGATAACACTAAATGCTAGCAATTCTTATTTCAATACAGAGACATTAGTGAATGTAAGCCCTGTTTTTCAACATAATCGCTTCGATTAACTTTTTTAACACTTGGTAGTAGGTAATTATTTCCAAACGGTATCAAATCAAAAATTACTTTTTCTATTTCATATTGCTGAATATATTTTTTTACTAATTTCTCTATAGATCCTGATTCAATATGAATTTGCTGATGAGTTGCGGATTACGGTTCAAAGTTGTCACCAATTGTGATTCAAAGTTGTCAGTGATTACGATTCAAAATTGTCACCGATTGTGATTCAAGGTTGTCAGGTAAAGAGATAGAGCAACTAGCGACATTG
>JAFEDO010000006.1 GCA_018241565.1 Pseudomonadota bacterium | reverse complement strand
GGAGATTTTTCTACGTCCATTCACTTAAAGATTACATACCTAACTTCATTGTAGGTTGTTCTACAGGAGCAAAATTTTTGCCTGCAGCCTCATGGTGCGCAAAAAAACCTACTGACGACTGTCCATACACCACATAGCTAGTACCTGCTCGAGGAAGATAGCCATAATCGGGGGATGCATCATCAGCACCAATAATCACATCCGAGATACCATCACCGTTCACGTCACCTACCGCACTCACCGAATCACCGCTATTGTCACCTGGGTTTACACCTTTCATTGCGAAGCCATTGGTCCCATTCAGAGTTGAAAGCTCGAAAGGTGTGCTAAATCCGCTACTTTGTCCAAATATCACATAACTCGTACCCGCCGCATTACTATAGCTAAATGGCTGAGTAGCTCCAATAATAATATCAGCAGCACCATCGCCATTTATATCGCCCGCGCCATTCACCGACCAGCCGCTCTCGTCCTCTGCCGATACGCCGTTGATGGCAAAACCATTGGCCCCATTCAGGGTCGAAAGCTCGAAAGGTGTGTTAAATCCGCTGCTTTGCCCAAACACCACGTAACTTGCAACTGCCCATTTATGATCATCGGGGGAAAAATTAACCGCACCAATAATCACATCAGTAACGCCATCGTCATTCACATCACCTGCCGCACCTACAGACCAACCACTATTGCCATTTGCGCTTACACCGTTGATCACAAAACCATTAGCTCCATTCAAAGTTGAAAGCTCGAAAGGCGTGCTAAATCCGCTACTTTGCCCAAATACCACATAACTGGCACCTGCTTGGTTACGGCCACCGGGAGAGGCATTAGGAGCACCAATAATCACATCTGCAATGCCATCTTTATTCACATCCCCTGCCGCGCTTACAGACCAACCGGTGCTGTCATATGCATTTACGCCATTCATCACAAAACCGTTGGACCCATTTAAAGTTGATAATTCCAACGACGAAGCAAAGCCTGTACTTTGCCCAAATACTACATAACTAGCGCCCGCTTGAGTACGACCACCGGGAGAGGCAGAACGTACACCAATTATCACATCGTCTATACCATCGCCATTCACATCCCCTGCAGCATCAACAAAACCACCGCTGAAGTCATATGCGTTTGCACCATTCATCACAAAGCCATTGGCCCCATTGAGAGTTGACAATTCAAGCGGCGAAGTAAAACTGGTATTTTTACCAAACACCACATAACTTGCACCAGCAGAAGTACGGCCACCAGGAGAGGCACTGGGAGCGCCAATAATCACATCCGAGATACCATCATCATTGATATCGCCCGCTGCGCTCACAGACCAACCACTATTGTCATTCGTGCTTACACCGTTGATGACAAAGCCATTGATTCCATTCAAGGTCGAAAGCTCGAAAGGTGTGCTAAATCCGCTGCTTTGCCCAAACACCACATAGCTCGCGCCCGCCTTACTACGGCCACCAGGTGATGCAATAGAAGCACCAATAATGATATCTGGAATACCGTCATTATTTACATCGCCTGCCGAGTCGACAGAACAACCACTTCCGCTTTGCGCGTCAACCCCATTGATAGCAAATCCATTAACTCCATTTAAGTTTGACAACTCTAAAGTCGCGTTAAACATACTATCTTTCCCCCTATTATAAAAATCGTATAGAAAACTATCTCTAAAAATTTCAAATATTATTTTTTTATCAAAAATCTTCCAATAGAAAAAGCGGCAAAAAACCTCACAGTTGGAAACGTGAGACGGTTGTGCTTATCTAAGCCTTTGCCACACTATATCCCTCTCTCGTACTGCGTTTTGCATTCTACACAGCTCCATCAAAAACAAAAGACTGGACATATTCCACTTTAAGCTCAATATATCTATCATGTTAGAACAAATTCACATCGCCATTTATAAACAAAAACAACTTCCTAACTTCCGTACAAAGACATCAACGAACCTAAACCTTGTTTCTCAAAATAGTCGTTTTGATTCATTCTTTCAACATTTGGCAGTGAGCAATTATTTCCAAACGGTACCAAATCAAAAATCACCTTTTCTATTTCATATTGCTGAATATATTTTTTTACTAACTTCTCTAGTGAACCTGACTCAACATGAATTTGTTGATGAATAAATCCAAGCTCTAAGTATAAATAGCTGGCTAGTTGAGCTGCTTGCTTTTCATAGCAATCAGCTAGTGCTGAAACCGAATTCACGCATAAGCTATAAGAAGGGAAATGGGGTTTTACAATCAATATCTGCGCACGGCGCGTTAGCCACACGTCAGTGAGACCAACGAAATTTTTGTAATACTCGACCCGTTTCTTAAGGGCTGGCAAATCATTTAAAAGTTCACTAAAAACTAACAGGGTTTTTGAACTTAAATCAAACGAACTCATGGCGTACTTCCTTGTATTTCTAAGCTTTGCGCAAAAAGAAAATCTTCTTGCTTCTTAAAATCAAAAAACCAACACTCCACACGACATTGTTCACGCTTTTAGCTTTAAACGAAATTATATAAAATCCGATATACCGCCACCGTAACACCACCTTTCCTAAAATTCAAATTCTTTTTTCTGAAAATTTCCCCATTAATTCACTTTTGATATATGCTCAAATATTTTTCAAAAAATCCCTAGCCAATCATTTTTCTCTTTTTTAAGATTCCTAAAAAACAAAATCACTGTCTGTAAAACACCCATTCTATAATTGTAATGAACTACAATTTGACTCATGCTCAATAAAAATTAAAATCGCTCTAATTTCTATCATTACACCCAAAACATGATTAACTTTAAATCCATTTTTCCGAGTAATATTGATAATCTCGCTTATCATTAATATCTATATCACCGCTTACAATAAAACAAATCTATATGAAGACAATTTACTGAAATGAAATCTTATAATCACCACACATGCATGCCTCGTTAAATGTATCTGGCGTTTTGGGGCGACCTTGTTGTTGAAAAAAATAACTTATAATGTGGATATCATCTGGCCTTTTTTCAGGTATCACTGGTGTTTCATTAAAATGAATACTCCGACGTAATTTAAGTAGTAAACTAATAAAAGTCATTAATTCGCTGGGAACAGTATTGGCTCCTAAAATAATAACTTCATTAGTATGTTCAAAACGTTTACAGTGAAATTTAATGTTTTCAAATAATAAATATAAATACGTCCACGTTATTCTATTTTTAGCACTAAGAACAATATCAACTACCTGGTTTAAAGCATGATTAGGATCAGCATTCATCTTAGGATCACGATAAAAACATTCTACCTTAATATCAAGATCACCAAAAATACGTTGTAGATGAATCACAGCACTCGGCGCAGGTAATGCTTTATATTCTTCAGTCAGTGCATTTGCGCGTACTAATTCTTTTCGTAAAAAAAATGTCGAAGAAAAAGGATATTGGCCTGGAAAAACAGCAATTGGCGTTGGTGAATCACGCTGAATGTCATATTTTAAGAAAGTGTCTCTTTGGTAGATTAGATTTTGATTATTATTCTGGATGGTACAAGTGACTAATATCTTGTCACGATAATATAAATCATGTAACACTACTGAACCATCTAATTTAAATAATTCGGGATAAATTTCTTGGCCAATAAGATTTCCTAAGCCGTAGCTCACGAGGATTTGTTCTCCAGACTGAATATCTGATTCAGCTATAAACATAACTATAGGCGTTTTATTGATGATAGAATAAGAAACTACTATATTTGCCCACGCTGTTTTTAATTCAGTTTTCGTATCAGTAAACTTTATTGATGTATATTCAAAATTTGCTAATTTCCTTTCCGGATTTTTAGTCCTTTGCATATCACTGAAAATCTCATCTGATGTTCTAGGAATTGCATATGTCATTGACTCTTGAAATTCAATGCGTTTTAAATATTGATTCCTAAATATTACATCTTGTGTCAAACGCGCGAGTTTATCAGCATCTTTTTTTATATTAATAGGCGCATGCTGAATAAATCTTGAAAGACCTCCTGCTATTAATGCATTCGTTGACAAAGAATTAGTTCCTTTGTTTTCAAAAATATATCGATTATTGGT
>JAFEDO010000069.1 GCA_018241565.1 Pseudomonadota bacterium | reverse complement strand
TGTTTAGAAACACTCGAAGAAATATCTATTCGATATCGCGAAGTTTTTCTCGAAGCAGGCGGCAAGCAATTCCAATATATTCCTGCGCTCAATGATTCAACAGAACATTTAAACTTGTTAGCTCAGCTTATTGATAATTGCTAATAATATAGTTAACTATTTTATTTATTATTTAATAATATATTTTTTAGCATTTTCTTCGCTTTCTGTTTAGCCTTTTTCTGAGATTCTTTAGACATTTTCTGACGCAATTCTTTAAATGGCTTCGTTTTCAATATAACTTCTCCTCCTTGAAAATAAAATTCTCCATGCTTTTATGAAATTAATTTGAAACATCGATTTAATTCACCTCAAAAATTGTATATAATTTTTTCAATTTAGTTTCTGAGATGAAACGATTTTATATAGCTTTCTACCGTTAAGGAAGAATACTTTTATGATTATCTATCTAGATGAAGCTGGAGACTTAGGGTTTGATTTTTCTCGTAAAAAAACAAGCCGTTATTTAATGATGGCATTACTAGTCTGCGATGATATCAAAACTAGAAATTCCTTATCTAAAGCAGTCACGCGAACGATTAAACATAAATTGCCAAAAATGATACCTGAACTTAAAGGAAGCAATACAACACATGAAATTAAAAGACATTTATATACAAAATTAAATAGTTATGAGAAATGGCGAATTTATGCAATCGTAGCTGACAAGATGTCATGGTTAAAACGAAGTCCCACGATAATAGATAAAAACAAATTTTACGACGATGTTGCTTGTCAGTTGCTAAAACAACTTAAATTACCCGAGGAATTAACAGGGATTTCATTGATTGTTGATCGAAGCAAAACAAGCCAAGAAAAATTATTGAAGTTTAATCATTCAGTCCAGAGTACATTCAATTTTTTCATGTCAAAAGGCCGAACTCTAATGGTAGAACACAAGCGCTCACAAGAAGAGTTATTACTTCAAGCCGTTGATATGTTTTGCTGGGGTATCTACCGAAAATACCAACACCAAGATACCCAATGGTATGATCTATTCACAAAGCGAATTGCAGTAGAACTTATTTATAAATCTGAGGCATAAACAAAAAAGACGGCCCCTAGCATACCAACCCGAAACATCGTAGTAGCAACCTATGGAGGCCACTCCGTCTCGGAGTATTACCAGGATTTACCCGTCTCGGGCGGAAGTATAGCACAGGAAACATCTAGATTTGAAATAAAAAGTGCCTTTGTTCAATCCTCTACTTTCCCTTTAACTTAAACCCAATCGCTTTCAATCTATCTGCAATAGTGGGATGGGTGGAGAAAAGGCTAGAGATATTATGAACTGGTTCGATGCCTGCTTTGACGGGGTCGAATAGATAGGCGGCGCGACGTACTTCTTCATGGGCCGTTTGACCGTATTGTTTACGATATTCGTCGTGATTTTTTTCATGATCATCCTGAATTTTTAGTAAAGCGCGCGCCAAAGGTTCATTGTTTCTCATTAGTTCGACACAACCAGCGTCCGCCATGTATTCGCGCGTACGACTAAGATATAGCGTTAGTAAAACAGTTATCAGTGGCAATCCGTATCGCAAAGCAATAGCAATGATTAAAACGCTTTGATCCACTTTACGGCGCCCACCAAAGATTAAGTTATAAAAAATAATATCCACGACCATTAACATTAAGTTTGTGAGTATCGCGACCGTCAAAGTTAACTTAATATCTAAATGTCGAATATGACTTAATTCGTGCGCCATTACTGCTTGTAATTCATTACGATCGAGTTTGGCTAGTAAACCTCGTGTAATTGCAACCATCGCTGATTTCTCGCTAAACCCACTCGCAAAAGCATTCATATAATCTGCATCAATCAAATAAATTTTAGGAAGAAATTGTAAACCTGCCGCTACTTTCATCTCTTCAACAACATTGTATAACTGCTTTTCTTGTAGATCGGTGGCATCTGAAGTGATTTCATGATACTCCGTACCCATCAGCATAATCTTGTCGTAAAACGCATAGGTAATAAGCAATGAAAGACATGCAACACCCGCCATGCTGAGTGTCGCATAAGGCCAAATTTTCCCAGTGAATAATGCTTTCAAAATTAATTCAGGGGGTGCACCTGTCGCTGCATTATAAATTAAAACATCAACAACAATACCAACCACTGCATAGAGAAGAATAAACAATATCACTACTTGGCGTGACTTACTTTGATTTTTTCGTATTTGCTCACGCCAATTAGCGGCTGTTTGTGTATATTGAGATAAATCAACCATGATTACAACTTAACCGTATAATCTTCTTTTGCTTTGATTTGATCATCAGCCAAACCCCAGTATGCAAAATCTTTGTCGAGTTTACTTTCAAACACACTCACAACAACAGATTGAACAAATGATTTCTTAGTTGCATTGTACACTTCGATACTGTCATTAAAAGCTTGCTTAGAATAAGCTAATTTATTTTCTGTATTGACAATTTCTTCTTGCAATTGCAATGCATTCTGGTTTGCTTTTAAGTCAGGGTATTGTTCAAATACCAAGTTAAGACCTGAAGCAATTTTAGAGATACCATCTTCAGCTTTCATACGAGATTGTTCATCTCCTTTAGCAACAGCCTGTTGTGCTTGATTACGTAATGCAACCACATCTTTCAACGTTGTTTTTTCATAATCCATATATTTCTTAACAACTTCAATTAAAGATTCAAATACTTTAAATCGACGATCAAGCTGAATATCAATTTGTTTTTTATTATTGTTAACCGCTTCGATAAGCGCAATTAATCGGTTATAAATACTGACTACCCAAAATAAGACCAGTGCTAAGACAATTAAAATAATGACTAATGACATGAATTTCTCCTTATTAATTTAAATTTTGCGACTTCTATACCCCCCACCCTAACCCTCCCTCCGGAGTACCGGGGGGAGGGAATTTTATTTTCTTTCCCTCGACGTTCAGGGGGAGGGAATTTTATTTTCTTTCCCTCAACGTTCAGGAGTAGGGAATTTCACTTTCCCTTCCCCAGACGAAGGGGGAGGGTTAGGGTGGGGGTCTAATTTAAAATTTTTCAGCGCTTGCTAATGCCCAATCACGAGCAAACGCAGTATGAATAGAATCCGTTAATAATTCTCCTGGTTTCAGATAATCAAAAATCTCTGCATAAGATACCGGATATCCTTCCGTATTACGACGCATAATATGTTCTGGTTTCAACTCTTTCGGATCATCCAAACCTAATACCCCTAGCAAATGCATAAAATTTTTGAGTGTTGCATCATGATAATTCATGACATGTTTATATTTATCTTCAATCACAATCGCTCTTTCTCGCAAAGGATCGTGCGTTGTAACACCTGTAGGACATGTATTCGTATTACATCGTAAAGCTTGAATACATCCTAAAGCGAACATCATCGGTCTTGCCACATTACAAGCATCAGCACCTAGAGCTATTTTAGTCACCATATCAAAACCTGTCGCGATTTTTCCACTCGCAAAGAGTTTAATTTTATCTCTCAGGTTTACACCAATTAAACAATTATCCGCAAAGGCGATTCCTTCGTTGATCGGCATACCAATATGATCCACCAATTCAACGGGTGCTGCACCCGTACCCCCTTCTGCGCCATCGACCGTAATAAAATCTGGCATAATGCCTGTTTTTAACATCGCTTTACAAATACCCATGAATTCTTTTCTAATGCCAATACATAATTTGAACCCAACTGGTTTACCGCCTGACAATTCACGTAATTGTTGAACAAATCGAAGTAATCCCTCTGGCGTAGAAAAAGTAGAATGTTTGGGTGGTGATACACAATCTTTCCACGCCTCAACCCCTCTAATGCGCGCAATTTCTTCTGTTACTTTTGCAGCAGGTAAAACGCCCCCATGCCCTGGTTTTGCCCCTTGAGATAATTTAATCGCGATCATTTTCACATTATCTAATGCGGCTTGTTCCCGAAACTTTTCAGGATCAAAATGCCCATCCTTTGTTCTCACACCAAAATACCCAGAGCCAATTTCCCACACTAAATTTCCACCATATTTAAGATGATATTCTGTTAATCCACCCTCTCCTGTATCTTGCGCAAAATCTCCTTCTTTACAGCCTAAGTTCAAAGCCATGATGGCATTTTTACTTAATGATCCATAACTCATAGCAGAAACATTTAAACGTGAAGACAAGTAAGGTTTTTTACAATCAGGTCCACCGATTAATAATCGCTTGACTGATTCAGAAACTATTTTTGGATCGAGAGAATGATAAGCCAATTCATATTGCGGTTCTGTAATATCATACTGTGTGCCAAATGGAATCGTGTCTTTCACGTTTTTAGCACGTTGATAAATCAAATCGCGTATTTCACGATTATAAGGACGCCCGCTTAAATTAGTCGCCACAAAATATTGTTGGATTTCAGGGCGAACAAATTCAAATAAATAACGTAAGTGACCAATGACAGGATAAATTCTTAAAACGTTGTGAACGCTAAAATAGAGATCATAAATTCCCAAAGCAATATAAGGAATAATGAGAAATAGAAAATATAAAACATGTGGCTTGAAAGGATAAATAAAAATGACGAGTAAAATACTGATGAAGGAGCTATAGAAAAAAAGTCGTCGAGCCATGTTTTCATCCTTAAATATTATGCGCTGTAACCTGTCATCTCGAGCAATTGCAAAAAAAACGACACTGGATCCCGGCTCTCGTGTTGCAAAGGCTCAACACTCGGCCGGGATGACACAACATCGCTATTCCATTGTCATCCCGGCCGAATGCCGAGCCTTTGCGGCATGAGAGCCGGGATCCAGCGTCTTTAAAAAAGAGCAATATTATAAACAACCGTTATAATTCTTCCGCTACTTTTTGCTTTCTTTTCAACAACGGTCGTAAAAACTCTCCCGTATATGAAGTTTTGTGCGCGGCAACCATTTCTGGGGTACCTGTCGCGATAATCTGTCCACCGCCACTACCCCCTTCAGGACCTAAATCAATCACCCAATCAGCCGTTTTAATCACATCTAAATTATGTTCTATCACAACCACCGTATTCCCATGATCTCGTAATCGATGTAATACCACCAATAATTGATTAATATCATGAAAATGCAAGCCAGTCGTTGGCTCATCCAAAATGTATAAGGTGTTCCCCGTATCTCGTTTGGAAAGCTCACGAGATAATTTCACACGTTGTGCTTCACCACCTGATAAAGTTGTGGCACTTTGTCCCAAGCGAATATAAGAAAGTCCTACATCAATTAATGTTTGTAATTTTCTCGCCAACATAGGAACTGCATCAAAAAATTCACGTGCATCTTCTACCGTCATTTCTAATACTTCGTGAATGTTTTTCCCTTTATATTTCACTTCTAATGTTTCTCGGTTATAACGTTTTCCTTTACACACATCACAAGTGACATACACATCTGGTAAGAAATGCATTTCCACTTTAATCAATCCGTCCCCTTCGCACGCTTCGCAACGTCCCCCTTTCACGTTGAAACTAAATCGTCCGGGTTGATAACCTCGAGATCGTGATTCTTGAGTCCCTGAAAATAATTCTCTAACAGGTGTAAAAATTCCTGTATAGGTTGCAGGATTCGATCGCGGTGTTCGACCAATCGGGCTTTGATCAATATCGATGACACTTTCTAAGTATTCCAATCCTTCAATAGAATCATACGGTCCCGCTGTCACCGTCGTCATATCATTGAGTTGGATAGCGGCAATGGGATATAAAGTATCGTTAATCAAACTAGATTTACCTGATCCCGATACACCGGTGATACACGTCATTAAACCTAAAGGAATTTCGATATTCACATTCT
>JAFEDO010000068.1 GCA_018241565.1 Pseudomonadota bacterium | reverse complement strand
CTACGAATCAGGCTTTTTGCCTTGCCTTGATACGGGATCTCTTCTCTCATCTCAAGCGTCCTTGAGATTAAGCCTTTCGGCCTACAGGTGTAAACATACAAGCCTTGATGCGCTTTTTGCATCAAAGGTTTTGAAATATCGAGAAACCTTGATGCAAAAAACGCATCAAGGCTACAACAGAACTCAGGACGACAAATGCATCTCTCCAAACATCCGGATAAAATCTGCTTTTGATATACAAACTGAAATCAAGCAATTGCCTTCTTCGTCAACCTCTTCATTCAATACCGCACCTAACTCATACAACTGAGCTCTTAATTTTCCTTCTCGTGCAGTCAAGGATAGGGTCCTATAAACGGGATCTCCATATAAATGTTCAGCAATCGCTCTAATTAATAAATCTAATCCCATGCCAGTTTTTGCTGATACCCAGACTGCGACTGGCTTATCATCGAAACTGCGTTCTATTCGTGGCTGAAAAGATTCTAATAAATCTATCTTGTTATACACCATGAGGCAGGGCACTGTCTCTGCGCCAATATCTTCTAGAATTAAATTAACTTGAGCAATATTATCGTTTCTATTGTAACTACTTACATCAACCACATGTAACAATAAATTAGCATCGCGTGTTTCTTCTAACGTTGCTCGAAATGCAACGATCAAATCTGGTGGTAAATGACGAATAAATCCTACTGTATCTGTGAGAATAGCATTTCCCATAGACCCTAATTCCACTCGACGAGAAGTGGGGTCCAACGTTGCAAACAATTGATTAGCGGTATAAATCTCTGCATGGGTCAAGCTATTAAAGAGAGAAGATTTGCCTGCGTTGGTATAGCCAATAATGGATGCAGTCGGAATAGCGGATCGATAACGCGCATATCGATTTTGTTGTCGATGCTTTTTAACTTTATCTAATCGTTGATGAATGGTTTTAATTCGATCACGAATGAGTCGACGGTCAGTTTCTAATTGCGTTTCACCAGGACCTCGTAACCCAATACCCCCTTTTTGTCGTTCTAAGTGAGTCCATCCACGCACTAATCGAGTCGCCAAATAATTTAATTGCGCTAACTCAACTTGTAACTTTCCTTCTGAAGTCTTTGCGCGTTGAGCAAAAATATCGAGAATAAGCCCGGTGCGATCTAATACACGGCATTTACAAAGTGTTTCTAAATTACGTTCTTGGGCGGGGCTTAAACTATGATTCAATATCACGAGATTCGCTTTTTGAGTCATCACTGCATCACGAATTTCTTCTGCTTTTCCGACACCGACAAAATACTTAGCATGAGGAACTTGGCGAACACCAGTTATCATCTCTAACTGATGCACGCCGGCTGATCGACTTAATTCACAAAATTCCTGTAAATCTTCTTGAGAATCACTCTTTGGGAAATCTATATGAACCAGTATTGCTCGTTCACCTAACTGCGGACGCTCAAACAAAACTTAACCCCCTAACTACGATTCTGAGGTATCTTCAGATACGTCTTCTCCACCTTCTTCACCGCTCATTTTCACACTACGGCTTGGAACTACAGTAGAAATCGCATGTTTATATACCATCTGACCCACAGAATTCTTTAATATAACGACATATTGATCGAATGACTCAATTTGCCCGTGTAACTTGATTCCATTCACCAAATAGATGGAAACAGGAACCTTTTCTTTCCGCAGTGCATTAAGAAAAGGGTCTTGTAGATTCTGCCCTTTTATCATGATATTTACTCCTTATTTATTGTTGTTTTTCGAGGCGATAAACCAAGAATAGTAGATAATCAGATCTTTGCCACTTGTTTGAAATATTTCCAGTATGGTCTAGAATTAAACTATGTGTCCATTGAATAAACTTAACTGAACCAAGTAAGAAAGCGTATATGGAGATCGGTGTGGAAATGTTGTGTGCAAAGCTGCAAAAACCCTTAAAAAAACGGGGTTTTTAGTAGAAAGCCTAATACATCTCTTAGATCCCCGCCTTATAAAACTTAGAGGCTCAGGTTTTAGGTTTATTTGGTGGGCACTTTTATTTTAGGGTAGCAATAAGCTCTAAGACTTTGAGGGTTGTCTCTTGATCTTCCGAGTCAAACCATGAAAGGTTTTCCCAACCTCTTAACCAGGTTAATTGACGCTTGGCTAGTTGCCTCGTGGCAGCAATTGCTTTCGCTTGCATCGTAGATTCGTCATATTGCCCTTGTAAATACAGACTGATTTGTCGATACCCCACCGTACGCAGTGCTGGCATATCTGCGGTTAATCCCGGCAATTTAAGCAAATGTTTGACTTCCTCCATAAACCCACTCTCCAACATTTGATAAAAACGCTGCTCAATTCGTTCGTGCAAAATACTGCGATCATGGGGTGCTAATGCGATATTGATGAAATGATAAGGTGGGCGATTTTTTTCTCTGTCTTTCCAATGTTGCGTCATCGATTTGCCCGTTAATTGGTGCACTTCTAAGGCTCTCTGTAATCGCTGTATGTCTGTCGGTTTAATGCGTTCAGCAGCCTCTCTATCAATTAATCGTAATCGATCATGCATTGCAGGCCATCCCTGCTCTTTTGCTTCTTCTGTGATAGTTTTTCGAATTTCAGGATCTGCGGGAGGGAGCAGAGACAATCCCTGTTGTAAGGCGTGAAAATACATCATCGTTCCGCCGACTAATAAGGGGATGCGATTAGCTGCAAGAATAGATTCAATTTCTTTTGTTGCATCTTCCACAAAATTAGCAACAGAATAAGATTCTCTAGGATCACGAATATCAATTAATCGATGTGGCGCAATTTCTAAAATCGCGCGACTGGGTTTTGCAGTACCAATATCCATGCCACGATAAATCATGGCTGAGTCGACACTGATAATGTCACACGGTAATTGTTTGATGAGCTCAATGGCTAAGTTTGTTTTTCCAGATCCCGTAGGACCCATTAAACAAATTGCAGAAGGTTTTTGAATCATGGATTTTTGAATCTTATTTAGGGCCGCCTACTTTAGGTCCGAATTGTGGCTTTGCTCCCGTTAACTCTTGTTTTTCTTCTTTTTTAACAACACCACCTGTTTTCATCATAAATCCTTTGAAAGCATGGCTTACAGCTTCAGGAGTATGTTCTCTGACATAATACTTCGTACTTAAGAGAGATTTAAACCAATCTAAAATTCTACTGCTAAGCTTCAATTGTTCAACTTGCGCAGGAGAACTTTCTTTTTGTTCGGAATTTTCAGCAGAAATTTGCGTTTCCCTTTTTAATTGATTTACAAATTGATCGCGTACTTTTTCAATCCGATCAATATATTCTGTTATATGTCCTCTCGTTGTGATATTCACTTGTTCTATTTCTTGGGCTTGAGTTTGTAAATCAGAAGTTTGTCGTCTTACTGCTAAAATGTTTTTTTCATATACCGTTTTTGCAGTGTCAAACTCTTGCTTGATACTATGTACTTCCATAACTAAATTTGTAACTAAAGCTCTATTTTCTGCAAATCTTTGTGCTTGTTTCTCTAATGTATTAATTTGGACAGTTAATTTTTCTTTTGCTTCTGCATGATCCACAGGAAGATTTCTAAGTTCTTCTTCCAGTTTTTTTAATTTACCGCTTGCTCTTAAATCTTCTTTTATTAATGCTTCTCGAAGCTTAAGCAAATCAACTTCTAAACCTCTTAGATTTTGAGTGAAAAATATCATATCTTTCACAAGCTCTTGCGTTCTTTTTAACACTAAAGTTGGCAACTGCGGTCTTTTGCTGGTTGGATTTACTAAATTAAATGTTTCCTTTCCTTCTAACACTGGCTTTAATTGCTTTCTTGAAACATCCAATGGAATGCTAAAAATAGGAGTTGGTGTAGCATACCCTTTTGCTTCTGGCTGTTCAGATAAGGAATTAACACAGGCTTGGAAAACACTGACGAAAAGTTGCTGAAACTCCCCTTCTTTTTTCGCTGCCTGTTCAGCAGTAACTCCACTGACTAGATCACCTTTACCGAAGCCTTGACCTAATAGCATTTCTGCCCAAGGTTGAAGATGGATTACCGTAACTCTATTATCACCTTCAACTTTTACGACTTGTCTAAATAATAACTGACGTACCATAATGAAAAATTCTTCGGCAGCTTGATGGTTCTTAAGCTGTGCGGCAATATCTCTTTTTTCAGAAACTCTAAGAAGTGCTGAAAATATAGGATCAAATTGCTGGTGGAATACAGGAGATTTTAGTAAAGCTTGCGCTATTGCATCAAACCCTGTTTTATCTACTGTTAACTCACCTGTTATAAATGACAAAACTTCAGCGGCCAATTTGTATTGTAAAGCCGTATCTTCTAAATATCTTACGCGAGTCTCTTCTGAGTTAATCTGTGTAGCAACATTGGCTTTGATCATGCCGAACTTGGTGAGATCCATCTCCAACTGACTGGAAGCAGATTCTAACTCTAATTTAGCAGCAGCAATAGATTCTTTGGCTTGCGCAACTTCTAGCTCTTTATATTTTTCAAATACCATGGATGAAAATTTCATCTCTAAATATTTATTCTTTTCAGCTTTAAAATTATTAAGATCTTCAGCGCTGGGTAAACTTTTATTCTGCTCCAAATAAGTTAATCGGGCTAAGCTATCATAAGCAGCTGAAAAATCTCCAGTATTCACGCTACTTATTTTTTCTTTTACTTGAGCATTAAAACTTCTCGCCAGATGTGCAGAAGAAATAGTTTTTGTCGTTAGCAAATCGAAATTACGCTGCAACTGAGCGCGATATGTTTTTTCAAATTCTTGTAATTCGGTAATACTATCCTTAATGGCTTGTACTTCTTCGGTAACTTTCTTTTGCGCTCTTTTGCTTAAACCTGAGATACTTGTATGTGAAAAATCTTCTATTCGGGCCGCTAATGCTTTTTTATTTTCCGTTCTTTCAAAAACAAGGCGAACAACCCGCCAATAACCTTCTCTTCCACCATCTGAACTTTCTAATGAATTTATTAATCGAAGAGCTTCTATTTCTTCAGGAAGTTTTTCTTCAGTTGGTCCTGTAGGCGATACCTGATTAGAGCCATCTAATGCTACATTTCGTAAATTTCCAAGTACGGATTCAAAATTTCTTAAGCCTACTTCTTTTGCTGAACGCAGAGATTGAGGTAAAGGAAGCCCTGCATTCGCATTAGTATTGCTTGATAATGGCGTAGAAGAAACCTGTTCAAAAACATTTTGTACTAAATGAGAAACAGGAAATTCAAGTTGTTGTTTGATTAAAGCAATTGCTCTGGCTTCAATTTTTTGTTGATTCTCTGTTTTAAATGCTTCGATTTTTTGTTGCATATATGGCAGAACTGCTTCTCTACCGCGATACTCTTCAAGTTTTCCTGTGTATTTTCTAATAAGTTGCTTAGCTTTTCTTGCAAGTTCATCATCGGGTAGAAGTTTTCTTGCTTGATCTGCTAAGAATGTTTCGTTAAATGAAGGCTTTCTTACAAAAATTTCAATTTCTTGCTTAGACCACTGACTAACATCTTGTTTCGACGCACCTTCAATAACCTGACCATCTTTAGTACTTTCATTAATAAATCTTCGAACAGCCGAACGATACACTTCACTAAAAGAATCAAATTCTAGCGTTCTAGCAAATTCTGCAAGCTCTTTACTTGTCGCATGTTGCCTAACAAGGTTTGCAAGAGTAGTGTTATTCGTCGTATTTTGATGCTCTTTGGCAATTCTTGCCCATTCCCAATCATCTTCTGTTGGTGGAGCAATAAAGAGGAATCTACCAATTTCTGGATGTGCCCAGAAAAATTCTAATGCGGCCAATGCATCTTTATATCCAACAAAATCTGTAGACAGCCCACTTGCCAATTGAGATGCTTGTTGTGTTGCTTCGAAAAACTTTCCAAACAAAACTACTTCAGAATCGAGTGGATCTTTACCTTTAAACACATATTCATAATAATAGTTGAGAGTATACAGGCCCCCTTCGCTTATATCCTGCCTATATTTTTTTAGCTGTATTTGATATGCAGCAATCGATTCCTCGAAAACTTTTACATCTAATGTTTTTTCTGCAGTAGCTTTAGGATCTGGTATGTCAGGAGGTAAAGGCACATCCATACCTTCGGTTCTTATCTGTCCATATTGATTCTTGGTCAGTTCATCCTGCCCGTCAAAATAATCTTTCATATAAGCAAAAGCCCAAGCTTTGACTAATGCATAGAAAACTGCTGGTTTATCTTTTGCGTTACTAACTTCACTAATTGCAATCTGCTTTTCTGCTACGGAAACTTCAACTGGTTTAGTTAGGAAATCACGATAGGAACCGTCGGATTTAAAAAGAAAATCATGGGCAGCTATACCTAATTGCAACCAAAAATCGAATAATGTGCCCTGATCAATGGCTGTTTGAAAAGATTGTTCTAACAGCGTGCGAAAATATCTTTCTAAGATAGGGTAATCATTCCAATTGCTCTGTCTGAGTAGATCGTCAAACAAGCGGCCAAATTTTTCAGACGCAATGCGTGCTTTGAAACCTTCTTCATCCGAACTATTACGAAAAGCTTGCATCTCTTGCAATAATTTTTCTTCAAAACTCATACTAGTAGCAGCCGTACCCGTACCAGTAGCACCAATAGCAGTACTTTCAGCAGTTGATTTAGTTCCTTCTGAGTTTGGCATGGTTGCACCTCTTACTCACAAAAATCGAATATTTACCTTTAAAAACACGTAATTTTTCATATCTAAGACTAATTATAATCAGGAAAGCTTAAGGGATTATTAACACCCCATTATTCTTTATTTTAAGGAAGATTCTCGATGCATTACTTCCTTGTAATACCTGTCTGGCAAATATAATCTTTTTGGTAAACTTTGCAATAAAAAACTGTGTTTTACGCAGTATTGAGCT
>JAFEDO010000067.1 GCA_018241565.1 Pseudomonadota bacterium | reverse complement strand
CAGACCAAGCTCATTATCCTTACGAACACCTTCACCACGTAACAGGGCACGTGCTTTCGCAAAACGTGAATAAGGATGTGTGGGATTAGCTGTTATTGAAAATATTTTGTATGCACGTGGATAATACTCTTCAGGTATTGCATCATTACAATAAAGTCTTGCCATACATTCACCAGCGATTTCATCATTTTTAATACTGGTACATAAGTTGAATGCTTTATTGTAATCTTTAGGATAACCGAGACCTCTCATATAGCTTTCGCAACGACGTAGTAACGCCTCATCGCGGTGTTTTCCATTAACTTTTTCAAACTGATCCAAAGCTTTTAGATGATCTTCTTTAACACCTAACCCTTTTTCCAAGTGAAAAGCATACAAGTAGCGTGCATCTTCATGTTTTAATTTTAAAGCTTGATTGATATAGTAATAAGAAGTTTTATAATCCTGCTTATTAAAATAATAATAAGCAACCAAATAACATGCATAAGGATGGTTTTGATCGGCAGCCATTCTGTAATATTGATATGCCCTCCCGATATCTGGATTTAAATAACTGCCGGTTTCTAATAATTCCCCTAGATAAAATTGAGCATCTTTATTTTTGAATACTTCTGCCAGTTTAACAAGATTAGTTTCGTATTTACGCACACCTTGTTCAATTGCTACTTTCACTAAGCGTGCAGCGCGGGAGTAGTCTTGTGTCACTATGCTACCCAGAATATAAATTTCTGAGAGCTCAATTAAAGAAGCAACATAATTCTTACTCGCTGCAGCCTCAAGCCAATCCAACCCGAGTTTATTATTAATTTCAATACCATTTCCACCTTCTATCCACAAGCAACCTAATTGATGTATCCCAGGAAGATGGCCTAAGTTAGCTGCTTTTGTTAGCCAATCTACTGCAACTATGTACTGTTTAATAGAATAATAATATCTACCAACAAAGCTCTGTACTTCTGCATCACCATTATTACCTAACCGCTCTAATTCTCGAGTTGCTTGTGAACAAGAGAGTTCATGTGACGCTTCATAATAAAGAATAGCAGTAGGATAATCTTTTTTAACTGCATAACCATTTTCATATGCATAACCCATTTCAAGATTTCCTAAAGGATGCTTGCGTTCTGCAGATGTTGATAAATATTCTGCTGCTGTTTTTAAATTCGAGCGTGATTTATAGTATTTCCCCAGTTGATATGCTGCTTCAGCATTACCTAACAAAGATAATCTAACTAATGACTGAATCGACAAATTAAAATCTGCATTTAAAGAAATGGTGTATTCTGCTATCGCCATTACAAGATTTGCAAGCACACCCTCACCGCGTTCGAGCATCTCACCACAATTATGTCTCGCATTTGCATGGGCTTGAAGCGCTAGCTGGTTAAAAAGATTAAATGCTTCTTTTGCATTCATAACAGACGAATCTTTTCGGAGCAGGCAGGCTAAATTGAATTTAGCATCAACAATTTCATTTTTCGCCATCTCATACCAATATACTGCGACTTTTGAATCTTGCTGAAAACCTTTACCTAACCTAAATATATCTCCCAGTAAATTTTGAGCTTTATTATTTCCTGTACTAGCGTATGCTTTTAATTCGTCAAGCGCTTTTTGGTAACCTAATCCAGTAGAATGATTTAAATAAACTAATGCTTTATCTATATCCGGTAACAATTTGTTCTGTGGCATATGAAGGTAAGCAAGATAAAATGCAGCAAGTGCATCATTTTGCCCTGAAAATTTTTTTAATGCATCATATGCATCTGAAGTAGTAGAATCTTTTGCGTCATCAAGAGCAATTTGAAATAGCCCATTAAGACTATCTTCTATCATTGGGTAGCTATTGCGATAATACTTAACAGCTTGTCCACGATTTAAGCTGATAATCTTAGGTATCTCAGAATTTATTGAAGGGTATACTAACTTGTCATACAATTTCGCATACACAATTTTAGCGTAACTATTGTCAGTGTCAGCCAGCCTTAATAAATCTTTTAACGCAAACTCATTATTTAAAAACACTGCACGTCTATAAGTATCAATTGTCAAATTTGACTTTGGTTGCTTTGCTATATCATCTCTTTTTTCATAAAGCGTTGCCAGATAGTGTATATGCTCAGATTGTCCACTTTCTCCAACTAAACTCTCCATTAAACTAATAGCAGAATCAAGATCATACGCAAATAAAGGTTCACAGCCTACCTCATATAAATTTGCTAAAACAACTCTTGCACCAAAATCTCCCGCACTTACCGCCTTAAGTAAACAATCTCGAGCGTCGTTATTTTTACACTCAATACCACGCCTGTATATTGAGATTAGATCAACTATAACTTCTCCACGAATATGCATTTCAGTAATTGCCATAGCCGCAGTCCCCAAACCAAGACTCAATGCTTTATCAAAAAGAGAAAGCGCAGTTTTTGGATTCTTTGGAAACGCACCATGACCTTGTTCATGAAGTCTTGCGTAGTCAAATATCCCATTGACATAATCAGACTCATTACAACGTTCAAACCACAGTACTGCTGTCTCATAATTACCACGGTTTCTTTCAGCCAAGGCTAACATATGCTCCGCATAGTGATTAACAGGATTTTCTTGGTCATTGGCAATCAGAGATAACACAGACCAAGCTGGTGTATAACCCAAACTGATCGCAATCGACAAATGTTCTACTTTCTCAGAGTCTTTTTTATCAATTAGCGCACTCATATAAGCAGCCCGACCATGTTTCGCTTCAATAGCAAGACCAAGATGAGTAGTAACTTTTTTGAAATTAAGCGTTTTATGATCTTCATAATAAAACAAAGCAGAAAACAAGGCTGCCAAAACGTTAGAGTTATCAGCAATAGTATTCAAGGAGCTTAACGCTGTTTGGTCTCCTAAAAGGTGAGCTACTGCATAAAGTGTCACTGCAAGATCAGGATCTGATATCCGCAAAGGACCCTTTTCTCTCATCAGCTCTTGCGCTAATTCAACAAAAACTTCTAGGTCGCCCCAGTAAATCGCTTCTGAATATTTTTGCAATGCCTCTAAGGGGCGTGCAAGCTGTTTATAGAGTCTTGCTAATGCTCGACATGCCGGTCGATAGTT
>JAFEDO010000066.1 GCA_018241565.1 Pseudomonadota bacterium | reverse complement strand
TGGTAACTCCGGCACAAGTCCCTATAAATCTTGCTTTGGCTTTTTGAAGTGCACCACCCACACTGATTTGAGTTGCCATGACAACTGTAATACTAATTAAAATCCACTGCGATTGTTCAACGTCAATCGCACGAATAATAATAATCCCTATTAATATAGCAACCGCTGCTTTGATACCATTGATCAGACGATCTTGGTAAGGTGAAAGTATGGTTAAATAATTTTTTATATTCATTTTTGTCCGCTTAGAAAAAAACTTCGCCCCCACCCTAACCCTCCCCCGGAGTACCGGGGGAGGGAATATTAGTTCATTCCCTTCTCTGGAGTACCTTGGGGGGAAAGAATATTAATTTATTCTCTCGCAATTTCATTTAATAAATATGCTAATCGATATCCTGCCAACACAAGCTGCCTCTGCACGACCTCTTTACCCTTCTTCACATACGTTCGTGAAGGTGAGGTATGAACTGGTACGCTATAAACAAACGATTCCGCTAATTGGTGACTTTCCGCTATCCAGTGTTCAGGATTTAAATCTTTAGCCTCCAACAATAGACTTTCTGGGAATTTTTGCTGTAATTTTTCAATTAAATTTCGTTTTTTTGTTCGCAACATTTTGGCATTCTCTCGTTTCCAGGCGTAACTTTTATAGGGGTTCCCCAGTAACCCCAATCCCCTATCCCAAAATCCATGTAAACTTTCGCCATAAGCATTTTTCAGTAAATATAAATTGCCCCCCGCGTCACCTTGTGGAAACATTGGGTCATATAAGGTAGAGCAATGCAACGGCTGGTGGGCATCTCCCACTAAATGGATTAAAAAGCGCAAATAAAAAACTCTTTCGGATTGAGAAAGTGTGCGATCTTTTAATTTAGCAATAGACTGTGCTAAAGCTGATCTAATATTTGGCAGCATGGGGGCTTTTGCTTCATCTAGGCCCCGCTGATAAGGAATATCGATATAGTGCCACTTGTTATATTTTTTAATCCCTTTTGACTTAATAAAATCAGCCCAAACTGCAGCATTGGCAAAGCGGGTATTCAACGAAGCATGACTTTGAGCCGGGTACAAGGATTCTTGGATAAAGTTTTTTGCTTGAGGAGTTAAGTGTTGATAGGCAATATTCGCAACAATTCTATGACCCGTGGCATTCCATGCCATAACAGGCAACATATATGAACACAATAAAATTACAAAAATTTTCTTCATTATTTTTACTCTCATGAAAAAACACTGGGCTATCTTAACATTATTATTATTTTCCTCATCGACTTTTGCAGAAGGTCCATTGAGTTTTCATATTTATGGCGTTTCAGGGAAAGCAAAAAATAATGTTGAGAAGCGTTTAACTCTCGCTACTCGAGATTTAAAAAAAGATGCAACCACTGAACAAATTCAAGCTTCATTTAATAAAACACCCGACTCCGTTAAAAAAGCGTTGCAACCATATGGATATTTCAAACCTATAGTTGATGCTCAATTGATTCGTGTAGGCTTTGATTGGGTCGGTGAATATCACATTAAACTAGGACCTCGTTTATCTATCACTCATTTAGATTTTAAAGTCACAGGAGCCGGTAAGAATAATCCCATCCTGAAACAATACATTGAACATTTTCCGCTAGCTGTCGGACAACCTTTAAGTATTCCAAAATACAATAAAGTAAAACAAACCTTATTCCAACTCGCAGCAGAACAAGGTTATATACAACCCCAATTAACTAAGCATGAAGTGAAAATAAACTTATTGAATAAAACAGTAGATATCA
Source organism: Pseudomonadota bacterium (assembly GCA_018241565.1). GTDB lineage: Bacteria > Pseudomonadota > Gammaproteobacteria > JAFEDO01 > JAFEDO01 > JAFEDO01. The sequence continues at coordinate 21,759 of JAFEDO010000066.1, read as the reverse complement.
CTTTGCATTTTGATACAGGCGAACAATACCTCTATGGTCCCATCCATTTTAATAAGACACCATTTGATCCCAAATTTCTACAAAGATTCGTACACATAAAGCCAGGACAAATCTATAACCCTTCACAGGTCACACAGTTAGAAAATAATTTAAATGATAGTCAATTTTTTCAATCTTTACGTGTAGAACCTGATTTTAAAAATGCTAAGGGAAAAGAAGTCCCTATTGATATTCAATTAGCGCCAAAAAAATCTCAAGCTTATACAATAGGCGTAGGCTACAGCACAGACATTAAATTACGAGGCGTATTAGCTTGGGAATGGCGAAGAATCACTTCAACAGGTCATCATTTACAAGCTTTTATTCAAGGTTCAGAAAAAGATAGTCGACTGCAAGCTGATTATATTATTCCTAGTAGCAAACCTGTCACCGATGACTACGACTTATAGACAGCTGCTTTTCGTATTAATACACCTAAGGGAGTCAGTGTAGCATCACAAACCACCACGTCTTACGTCACACAGTGGCATGGTTTTGAAATTACAACCGCCATGAATGCCTTATTCGATCGCAGTTTTAAAAAACCAGAAGCACCTGACCAAACAACTCAGTTCATTTATCCAAGCTTAGTATTGTTACGTACATCCACAGATAATCTGACTGATAATCATCGAGGCTATATGATCAAGTGGGTGATACAAGGTGCTGCAAAAAATATATTATCAACCCAAACTTTTTGGCAAACTCGATTAGATGGAAAAGCGATGTATCCATTAAATCGTAATAATCGCATCGTGACTCGGGGTACATTTGGGTATACAGGTACGAGCAATGTCGCTACTCTACCTATCGCTTTGCAATTCTTAACAGGGGGTTCACAAAGTATCCGTGGATACACCTATCAATCATTAGGGCCCGGACGATTCCTAGTGGTCGCCAGTGCAGAGTATGAACGAAGAATTTATGGTAAATGGTTTGGCGCGGTATTTTTTGATATGGGTAATTCGGTAAACAGCTTAGGTGGCACTACACCCTTCTTCACTCAAATGAAAAAAAGCGTAGGTGTTGGGATACTTCGTGAAACCCCAGTTGGTCCGATTCAATTAAGTGTTGCTAAAGCACTGGATTCACCTGGACAACCCATCAGCTTAGTATTTAACTTTGGACCTGAGTTATAACTATGAAAGCACTACTTTCTGTCATTCGCAGTTTAAGATTATTTTTCTTGATCCCAATCTCACTCTTAGTGCTTTGGTTTTTATTCTTTACAACAACGATTGGGTTAAAACTTGGATTTATTGCCAGTGCTTTTTTATTCCCTGTGCACCTCTCTGCCAGCTATATTCAGGGTAACTTATCTCAAGGAGTTGAATTAGAAAATTTTACATATGAAACAAAAAACCATGCCATCACAGCAAAGTATTTATCACTCACACTCAATCCATCTCGATTACTCACAAGACAATGGAAGATTGATCATTTAAAAGCTAACCAAGTTTCAATCACAATCAAAAATTTCGAACCAGGACCTATTAATAGATTGCCTGCCAATTTTAATTTAAAAAATATGACTATCAAAGATTTAAAAATTACGATAAAAAATAATTCTCCTATTTTTATTCCTTCTCTATCATTTTCTGGCCGTTATAAAAATGACTCATTGAATAATCTAGATCTGGAAGTGCAATACAATCACCATGCCTTACAAGCAAAAGGATATGCTCAGTTAAAAAATAATGGCCCCATTAATATTTCAGCAAAAATCTTTAATCTTGCAAAAAAATCAGAATTAGAAGCAGAAGCACTATGGCATGGGACATTTAATCAATATGAAGTTTTATTAAAGGGAAAAATTACTCTGAATCAGTTGCCTATTTCTCTCAATATTTTGGGTAACGGTAATCTCTCACATCTTTCTTTTCAAAAAATCCAATTCAACACACCTCAGGGAGTTTTTTCAGGCAACATAAATTACGTATGGGATTCAAATATTCGCTGGGATGGAGAGTTTTCAACAAATGAAATCCATCTCAAAGATTTAGAAATACAGCCTTATGGCAGCTCTAGAATCACTATAAATACCTCTGGAAAAGTAACGAAAGAAACATGGAGCGCCAAACTAGAATTATCTAAAGCTCGATTACTGATCCCAAAACTAGGGTTTGCTTTTGATAATTTTTCACTGCTATTCAATCGTCATCTCAATGGAACCGCTCAATTTTCAGGTAAAACAGACTCTGACAAAGGAAGAATTCAATTAACAGGTCAATCTGATTCTCCGCGTTATCCCAATCATTATTCTATAAAAATCGCGGGTAAAAATTTTAAATTATTTAATACCAGTGAATATCAAGTTGTCGCTACCCCTAACCTCACTTTACATTGGCAACCCAATCAAATCACTTTAAATGGTGAAGTGTTGATTCCTTCAGCTGACATAAAAATAAAAAATTCTGGAGAAAGTGTCGATTTACCTTCTGATGTTGTGGTGATTACAAAGAAAGAAGAACTCGTTGAGCAAACACCTTTTAATATCACGAGTGACATTCATTTGACTTTGGGGAACGACGTCAAATTTCAGTTCAAAGGCATGAAAGGCAAACTAGAGGGCCATTTAAATATTTTTGATAACCCTCATCAATTTACAACTGCTTTAGGAACACTCGCTATCGCTGACGGCACATATATTGCCTATGGAAAAAAATTAAAAATCTCGGAAGGGCTTTTAAAGTTTAATCGTAGTCCCGTTGATAATCCTATATTAGATATTAAAGCTTCACGCAAAGTGAAAGTTCAAAATGCCATGCCATTAATCACTAATCCATTTGCAGCATTTGCAGGTACACCGCCTATATCGCATTCTGACAGAGTTAAAGTCGGTTTTAATATCGCCGGAAATTTAAGCGATCCTACCATTAAATTATTCTCTGAACCTGCGGGCTTATCACAAGCCGACATTATCTCGTATTTAATATTCGATAAACCTCTGAGCAAAAACTCTCAATCAGATGCAGATATCTTGATGGATGCTGTATCCGGTTTATCTTTGGCAGGTGGAGAATCCGAACAAGTCACACAACAAATCCAGCGTTCATTTGGGTTAGATGAATTAAGCATTCAAAGCACAGCGCATTTTAACCCTGAAACACAACAAACCCTCAATCAAACTTCCCTATTACTAGGCAAGGCATTATCACCTCGTTTATATGTTAATTACAGCATTAATCTAGTACAATCCAACATCATAGATACCGGTAACGTGCTCAGTGTCCGTTATCAAATCGATAAGCATTTTTCAGTTCAAGTAGAAAATGATCAAGATGGCAACGGAATCGATCTGTTGTATCAAGTAGAAGTTGATTAGGAGAAGTTAATGAATGCTCAATTCCCAACGGTTCGTTTACGACGATTGAGACAAAACCCCGCCATTCGTGCATTGGTTCGAGAAACAGAGTTATCCATTCATGATTTGGTACTTCCGTTATTCATTCGCCACGGCAAACAAGAAAAACGACCTATTCAAAGTATGCCAGGGCATTTTCAATTAAGCGTTGATCAATTGGATGAAGAAATAAAAACAATTTGTGAGTTAAATATTCCAGGCGTTATGTTATTTGGTATTCCAGAATATAAAGACGCTGTCGGTTCTGAAAGCTATAACCCTGATAGTTTAATTGCGACCGCGATTAAAAAAATTAAAGATTTGGCACCGCATTTAGTCGTCATGACAGATGTTTGTCTTTGTGAATATACAGATCATGGACATTGTGGCGTCCTTAATTCTCAAAAAAATGATGTCGACAATGAAAAAACTTTAGAGTTACTCGCAAAACAAGCAGTCACTTATGCAGAAGCAGGTGCTGATGTCATTGCACCGAGTGGCATGATGGATGGGATGGTAGCAGCGATTCGAACCACATTAGATGCCCATCATTTTACGAACACTCTTATACAAAGTTATTCTACGAAATATTGCTCTGCGCTTTATGGTCCATTTCGTGAAGCAGCTGAAGGTGCCCCAAAACTTTTTGATCGCAGCACGTATCAAATGGATCCCGCGAATACCGATCAAGCATTGAGGGAAACTGCTTTAGATGTAGAAGAAGGCGCAGATATGTTAATGGTAAAACCCGCTACTCTTTATCTAGATATTATTTATCGGATCAAACAATTGTACCCTGGCATTCCATTATCAGCTTATCAAGTGAGCGGCGAATTCGCGATGATTAAAGCCGCTGCAGAAAAAGGCTGGATCCATGAAGAAAAAGTCGCCTGGGAATCTCTGCTTTCTATCAAACGTGCTGGCGCTGATTTCATCATCACTTATTTTGCGAAGGATGTTGCGAAACTAATTATCAAGAACTAGTTATCCGTAGTGTGAAAGAGTGCGTCGTCTCTGCGTGGATTCCGCGTCACCTCTCTAACTCATCAAACATTGTTTACTGTGAATTACGAAGACATAAAAAACAAATTTATTTCCATAAACAAAAATTTGAATGTGATTTTGTGATTAAAAAAGAATTAAAAATTACAGAAGCTATTCAAGTTTGTCTAACACTTAATTATTCAGAGACTAAGGAACGTGAAATCAATGGGCTACTAGAAGCACTTCAAGCGCATCATCTCACACAAGGTCTGATTTTAACTTTAGATGAAGAAGGCGAAGAAGTGATAACCGTAGATTCAAATAAAACCTATATGGCAGTGGCTACTCTCAATCCTTTAATTATTCTTCGATAAGGCATCCCCTTTTGGCCGAGGGCCATGTTATTTTCGTCGTGAAGCCTCATGCACCGGGCCGGTCTCAACACGGATCCCGGGTGCACACTACTACGCCGACTGTTACTTCGTGGCAATGAATTCTCGCTTTGCAGCGCTCGGTCCCTGATTTACCAGAACCCTCTGTTACTCCGCCCTCTCCTTCCAGTGATTCAAGATGGTATGTTCCATTAGCCCTGTCCAGGTTGATTCTGTACACAACGGTGTGCCCGCTAGCGGTTCTTACTTCGACCGTGTTTGCACTTGTTTCCCGGCATGCAGCGAATAAGGGATCTCGCTCCTGAAGACTGTGGATGCTTTCGGGAACTGAGTTATGTGCCGTCAAAGCTAGACATATCTGTGCCGCTAATGGCGTCGCTGTCGCGGCCATGGGGGCACACAGTAAAAGCGCTGACAATGTGGCAGGAATTAAGCTCGTGCTTATGCAGGTGCAGCTCTGTTTGTGGTTGTTCATAGAGTTTTTTCCTTCTAGGTTGATAGCTTTAATGGTGTAACGGACTCGACCACACCATGTTCAATTTTAGTATAGATTGGAACTCTATGATTGCAAGCGAGTCGCTGGCGATTGAATGGCCTACCTCTCATGAAAAGTTTCATCACCTATGCCCTGGCATTCCATTGTCAGCTTATCAAGTGAGCGGTGAATTCGCGATGATTAAAGCCGCTGCAGAAAAAGGCTGGATCCATGAAAAGAAAGTCGCCTGGGAATCTCTACTCTCTATCAAACGTGCCGGCGCTGATTTTATCATTACTTATTTTGCGAAGGATGTTGCGAAATCACTTCGTTCCAGTTAACTCGTCTTAGTTGGATCTACAACAATCAATGATTCAAAGTAATTGCGGTAAAACCCTCTATCTCGAGTTAACAAACGATCACACTGTGTCTTTGCATGAGCAGCAATCAGAAAATCAGCTACCACCCTATCTCGTTTTCCTCCTTTTTTACGATAGAGACGCCATGCCTCTGCAGCTAATAAAGCAGCCTCTTCTGTCATTGGGGAAAACTCTATACCTAATGTTTGAATAGCTTCCAAAAATGTATTCTGGTCTCCAAAAACCGTTGCCGTTTCTGTCCAAACAATTTCACATGCTTGAATTGCACCTTCTTGAACACAACGTTTTAACAATTGTACTGACAGTTCTCCAAATTTTGGGTCAGCACCAAAAATATCTATTAAGATATTGGTATCAATAGCAGTAATCATTTTTCTTCTTTACCTCGCAAGCTATCTATTACCTCATCCGTATTTATTTTTTGCTTCAAACATCCATAGACTCGATCAATGGGATCTGACTGATCAGCTTTAGTCGCAACTAAAGTTGTACCTTTAATTTGAAAATCTAAAACAGTCCCCGGCTTAACACCCAATTTTTGACGTAATGACTTGGGAATTGTAATTTGACCTCGTTCAGCCACTATCGCTTTCATATTAAGCAATCCTCTAAATTCTGAATAATAAAGTATGTATACGTATCAATTATAGCATACTTTATGATAAATTCCTCTACAATATACGATTTTAAGTCCAGAAAATGCCATACCCTGATATAGCAAATTTGGGAATTATGCTACATCGTAATGTATCAAATACCTGATACTACTCTATCCATAGATGGAACGTTGTAGAATAGCCTCCAAACTCAGACGATATGAATATCTTGTTGAGGATAAGGAGGACGTATTCCTGCTTTTTTGAAAGCGGCCCAAATCAAAAATAAAACTTCAGAGCGCAGTTCGAAGCGAGAATACAATGAAACATCGTGGTAATAACGCACTTCAAATTCAATTAATACTTCACTGACGACGCAGAGAAAAATTTCAGGCACAGGGATTTTCAACACTTTAGGGAATTTAGCTAATACTTCCGTAATAATTTTTTGAACTTCTGCGGGATCATCTAAACGATGAATTTTAATACTCACAACCGTTCGAATAATGCTGTCTTGATGCGTCCAGTTAGTAAAAGTTTTATTAAACGTTTCTGAGTTTGGCACCATGATTTCCATATGATCCCATGATTGAACCATCATAGAGCGTAAGCCAATATGAGTGACTTCTCCTTCATGAGCCCCAATTGAAACAATATCTCCAACTCGAACGGGTCGTTCAATTAACAATAAAATCCCACTCACGATATTGTTGGCAAAGTCTCGTAATCCAAAACCTAAGCCTAAAGCTAAAGCACTTAAGATCACCGTCATACCTGTGAAATCAATGCCTAGCACATGTAATGTCAATAAAGCACTGAGTAAAACTGCTGCGTATTGTGTAAAGACAGCAAAACTATTTCTTAATCCATGATCACGCACACGATGATATAACCAGCGATATGAAAACTCACGCGTCCATTTTGCTAACCATAAAACTAAGATCAAAAGCGCAGAAAACTCAATAAGGCTTAATGTAGTAATTTGAGCATTCGTATAAGTAAATAAGCTGTAATGTAAAATTTGACTGATTCGACTCCAAACGAGTGAATCACTCCCCCACCCATACATTAAAAATAAAACCAATACTGAAAATAAGAAAACGCTGATTCGTAATATACGATCTAATGGTTTTAAAAATGCTTGGCTCCACAACCAGCCATTTTGCAAATAATGAATACAAAGTTGAGAGATAAATTCCAAAATATCGACAACAATACCACGCGCTATGACGTAACCTGTCAACACGACTAAGAAAATCACTTGGTAATAACTAATATCCCAAGCCAATGCAACATAACCAAATAATCCAATCACGGCATTAAATAATAAAGTGATGGGAATCAAAATAAACAATAAGCTCACCGCTCGATGTAAATATGGCCGCTTTTTATCAATATAGGGTTCTAAAAGACTAGGAACGACACGATGCCCCTTTAACAACACTAAAGAAACAGCCCCTAAAAAAATCATGAATAATCGATTAAATAAATTACGCACATCAAAAGCGAGCGGTAATTGGTGTGCTAATACAGTAAGCGCTGTAATCACACCTCCAACAATAAACACTTGTCTCAATCGATAATAAAGCTTCACATCTTGCCCTGAAATATTATTCATACTCTCTAATAGAGAAAATTTTGCCACTTGAATAACGCTATGGAAGACCATCCAGACAATCAATAAATAAAATAGAAAACTATAACCAATGAAGGGAATATTCAAAAATAAGAACAAAGTCGTGAGCATCGTCAAAATCATAAAACTACCCAGATTACGACGCACAATCTCTAAAATAAAAAACAGTACACTAGAACTCACAAATCGCGTATTCACTCTAATGATTTCAATCAGTTGATCAGCATATCGTCTCACTAAGATCCAAACAATTAACCAAATGACTTCACAAAAACCCAATACCCCCCACTGCCAGCTTTCCAATGAATTTGCTGCAAGCACGATATGGTTTTTCAATAAACGCACTTGTTGAAATAATTCCTTCGGAATATTGATGATATTTTTTCCTAAAGTGAGCCATGAATAAGCGTCAAATCCTGGTAATCCCTGTCGCTTTGCGAGCGTGTAATTTGACACTTTTTTCAAATCAGATTGATTTTGTTTGAGTGCAACTTCAAATGCGGGAATTTCTTTCGAAAGACTTTCATAATCATGAATCATCGTTTCAATAGCATTTTTATTTTTTTGATAATCATTGTCAGATAATAACTTTTTTTGAGCTGCTTGCTGTTGAATTTGGTTCTGTTGCGCTAATAAATTTAATTTATCTTGTAGTTGCTGCTTAATTTCTGTTAATTCTTGTAGTAATCCTATTGTTCGAGCGATTAGTTTATCCAACTCTGGGATAGATAAACTCTTAACATCCAGTTGAGACAAAGTTTCAACGTGATAATGAACCGTATTTAATATTAATTTGAAATCTAAATAATTAATTTTTTCTTGCGTTTCAAATATTTTTTCAGATAAGAAAAAAGCTCGCGCAGGCAATAATTTATAACCAGACACCTGAAGCTTAGACAATTCATCTTGATAAGAAGTTAATTCTTGAATCCAAAGGTGCCTTTTCTGTTCTTCACTATTCGCTAATCGTTGGGTTTCTTCAGACTGGAGGCGTTTTTGATACTGATTATATAAGTTTTGTATTTGTTGATATTGATTTTGGCGAACATTCAGTAACTCTTTACGCAATGTTTTTGAACGTTCTAACTCTTGCGTCAACTTTGAAATATTTTTTTTCAACGATAGTAATTCATTATATTTTTTTTCAAGCTGTGTGACAGCTGCTGTATTTCTCAATTGCTTACTATCTAATGCAGACAATTTAGCTTCTTGATAATCTGCTTTTGCTTGCTGGAGTTGATTTTTTATTTGGAGCATTTGATGCTTAGAAACTCTCCAAGCTTGATCAGCACTTAAAAACTCCGTTCGTGCTAAATCTAAATTAAATCTTACCCGGCTAATATCATCTAAAGTAATACGCTCTGCTTTTAATCGCGCTGTTTCTTGATCGGATAGTTTTGCTAGTTTTTGCAGTTGTAAGCTATCTGCTTGATTACGTTCTTGAATGAACTGAAGGCTTTTATTGGGCGTGTTTTTTTCGGCAATAGCATCCGTTTCAGCAGGTAACGCATAAACTGGCGCAACAAAAAGAATGATTGAGATAATAAGAGTAATAATTCGGTGTATAAACATGTTCTCTTTCGTAGTTTAGATTAATTGCTGGTCATCCTTGGTGAGTTTATCATCCTGAATGAACTTGTCATCCTGAGCGTCAGCGAAGGATCTCAGGGTTAACCCTGAGATCCTTCGCTGACGCTCAGGATGACACAGTATACCTCAGGACGACACAGTGTGCGCTCAGGATGACACAATCCACACTCAGGACGTCATGACTCACGCTCAGAGAGACGCGCCACTCGCTTGCTTTTTCCCTGCCGACCACTTCATCCATGCATAAATGGGTATCGCACTAAAGAAAAGTAACGTACCGTAGTATACGATTTTCTCTCCAGAACCGATGACAGCCCAATAACTATAGATAAAAGCGACGATCGAAATAATCATAGATTTTATGAATACACCCAACTTAAACGCTTCTCTATTTTTCATAAAGATAATGATTTGCGCCATCGCAGAAAATAAATAAGGAATTAGAGTGGATAAAGTGGCTAATAAAATAATAAAAGTAAATTGTTTCACTAAGCTCGAATTGACCGTTAAGAATAATAATAACGTAATTAAAGTAGCTGAGACTATCAGTGCTGTAATAGGGGTTCCTACTTTCGTTTTACGTGCAAAAGATTCTGGAAACAACCCATCCCTTGCTGCAGCCATTGGAACCTGCCCCTGCAATAAAGTCCAACCATTCAATGCTCCAAAGCATGAAATTGCAGCGCCCAAAGCAATAATATTACGTCCAATCGGCCCAAAGAGTACGCTGGCAGCATCCGCATACGGTGCTGTTGAATGCGCTAATTCTTGAAGTGGGATAATACCCATAATAGCAATCGTACTAAAAATATAGACTAGTGCTGTTACAGAAGTTCCAACGATAGTAGCCAATGGAATGTTTCGAGTAGGATTTTCAACATCTTCTGCTGGCACAGTCGCTGATTCCATTCCGATGAAAGCCCACAAAGTCATCGCAGCAACGCTAGTCAAAGCTGTAAAATTGGATTCACCACTGACATTAAAGTGACTTAAATTTTCAGGATGAATAAAAAACAAACCGTAAGTTGCTAAAGCAACGAGTGGTAATAATTTTAAAATCGTTGTAACGAGCTGTAATACACCTGCCTTTCGAATTCCTAAAATGTTAACGATCGTTAAAATCCAAACTGTAATGACGCAAACAGAAAATGTTCGCCAAGGGTTGTGATTTAAATGAGGAAGAAACACACCAAGATAACCCACAAATGCAACAACAATGGCCGCATTCCCAACCCAAAGCGCGATCCAATAGTTATAAGCGACTTGAAAACCGATGAAATCACCAAATGCTTCTCGGCAATAAGCATAAGGACCACCTACTTTAGGCATAATGTTACTAAGGCGTGCAAATAATAAAGCTAAAAACAAAGCGCCCGTTGCCGTGAAAATCCAACCCAGGATACTGATACTTCCAAATGCTGCGAGCGATGCCGGCAATAAAAAAATACCTGATCCAATCATATTGCCAGAAACTAAAGCTGTTAATAACCAAAAACCGAGTGATCGTTTTTTTGCTGGTGCTTTTTGTAAATCCACGAGACGTGTTTCCTTAATGTTGTAAATTTGTTTCACTACTACCCCCCCACCCTAACCCTCCCCCCGGAGTACCGGAGGGAGGGAACTAGATATTTCCCCTTTCGGTACTCTGGGAGAAAGGAACTATATATTCCCTCCCCCGGTACTCCGGGGGAGGGTTAGGGTGGGGGGACTTCTCTCAAACTACAGATGCTGCAGTCACCTGATGAACTTTCATATGATGTCGTAAACCCCACAATAAAAATAAAGCAGGTACAGACAACACAAAACTCCAAAAATAGGCTTGCGTCCAACCCAAATGAGCAACCATCAGCGTACCAATGGGTCCTGCCACAATACGAGTAAATCCTACTAAAGCCGACAATAATGCAAATTGTGAAGCCGTGTACCGGCGCTCACATAAACTCATGAGTAACGCTGTTAATGCCGCCATACCCATTCCAGCACACAGATTATCTGTAAATACGGCCGTTATCATCAAAAGATAATTTTTTCCAACGATTGCTAACGCTAAAAACCCTAAATTCGCGATAGCTTGTAGCACACCGAAAATCATTAATGCTCGATATAAATTAATGGAAGACAGTATGAATCCTCCGAGAAAAATTCCTATCACTGAAGCAATCAAACCGACGCTATTATTCGCAGTTCCTACTGCCGTTAAACTAAATTCTAAACCTCTCAATAAAAACGCTGTCGTCATAGGACTAGAAGTCGTTGTAAACGATTCTCCTAATTTAAAAAACATGATAAATAAAATTAATAAAATCGCTTTATCTCGAGAAAAAAATGATTTCAATGGTTCTACAACAGCAAGAGATAATCGTTCTGGTGGTTTAACCGTTTGTTCCAAAGCTGGCGCTAACCAAGAAGTTACCATGCCAATAATCATGAACATGGCCATAACAAAATAAGTTGTTTGCCAACCTAAGGAATCTGCCAATATCAATGCTATTCCTGAGGAAACCCACATGGCAATGCGGTAGCCCCCTATTCCCATAGCGGCACCCAAACCTCTCTCTGCTGGTTCTAATATATCTGCACGATACGCATCGACAGAAATATCTTGAGAAGCAGATAAGAAAGCAACCCATAACGCAAAGTAACCCATCATAAGAGGATGTTCTTTCGGAGAAAATAAACCCAATATGACAATGGATATTAATAAGCCCACTTGAGTGATCACCATCCATCCACGGCGACGATCGAGAAAAGGAGGGGTAAACCGATCGAATATCGGTGCCCAAATAAATTTATAAATATAAGGCTGTCCTATCCAAGACAAAGCGCCGATAGTCACAATATCCAAGCCTGATACAGTGTACCAAGCTTGGAGTGTTGTTCCGACCAACGCTAACGGCAATCCTGAAGAGAAGCCTAAAAACAAAATTGTAATTAGGCGTCTATTAAAATACTGAGAAACTAATTTCATGACTTGCTGTTGCCAGTGGCCTTAGCTGCTTGACTAGAAATCAAATGTATTTTGAAAACCAGCGTTTGGTTAGGACCAATTGGACCACCCACTCCGCGAGCACCATATGCTAAATCAGAAGGAACATAAACTTCCCATGTTGAACCTTCAGGCATTAATTGTAATGCTTGAGTCCAACCCGGAATCACTTCATTCAAACGAAAAGTAACTGGCGTACCTTTTTGTTCAGTACTATCGAACACTTCACCATTCAATAAACGTCCTGTGTACTCTACAGTCACAGAATCATTCGCTTGCGGCTTTTTACCTTTACCTTCAGTAAGAACTTTATATTGCAATCCATTGGCTAATGTCACAACACCTGGTTGCGTTTTATTTTTTGATAAGAATTGCGCGCCTTCTGTTTTATTTTTTTCTGCTACTTGTTTGAACTCAGAAGCATGTTTAGCGAATAATTGTTTTTGTAAATTTTGCAAAGTAGTCTCCATCGTTTCTTGATTCATCATTAAAGGTGAATCTGACATCGCATCTTGTAAGCCTTTAAATAATACTTGCGGATCAACATCCACACCTTGCTTACGCAAGTTAGATCCTAAATCAACACCAATGGTGTAACTCAATTTCTGTTTTTCGGTGGTTAATTTCTCAGAACTTTGAGCAGTCATTTTAGCTGCATTTTGCTGTGGAGCCGGAGCCGCTGTTTCAGCAAATACAGAAAAAGGTAGTAAGCTAACGAGTGCTAGCGTAACTAAAGAAGAGCGTATTTTCATGGTTTTTTCCTTAAGGGTTATATAAAGTCGGCGCGGTATTGTGCCTAAGTTGTAATAAAAACACCAGCCTAGTCTTAGTATCAGGAAACCACCTCATAATTGATTGTATTATTACCATATTAGACATACACTTCGCGGCTAGTTTTATAGGACGGAGGGAAATGTTCATGGCTATTAGCATCTTCGAATTATTCTCTATAGGTATTGGGCCTTCTAGCTCTCATACCGTTGGCCCTATGAAAGCTGCTCGAGAATTCGTGGTGAATTTAACAAAGCATGACCAACTTAAAAAAACGGCCAAATTGATCGTTGAACTCTATGGTTCCTTGGCCCTCACGGGTAAAGGGCATGGCACAGATAAAGCCATTCTCAATGGCTTAGAAGGTAAAGTACCTGAGACAGTTGATCCAGACACTTTACTCCCTCGCATGCATGCCATCATGGATAATCACTCCATCACGCTGAATGAACAACACACTATCCCTTTCATTTTTAATGAACACTTTCTTTTTCATTTAAATCAATTTTTATCGCAGCATAGTAACGGCATGCAATTCACGGCTTATGATAACAATCATAAAATATTAGCTTCACAAGTTTATTATTCTATTGGCGGTGGATTTATCGTCACTGAAGAAAATTATGGGAAAGAATCTGCAAGCAATCACTCTCAACAACCTTACCCATTTTCTACCGCTGCTGAATTATTAAAGCATTGTGAAGATAACCGCCTCACGATTGCAGAAGTCATGATGGCGAATGAAAAATCTTGGCATACTGAATCTGAAATTAAAGAAAGCTTATTAAGAATTGCAAAAATTATGGAGCAATGTATAGAAAAAGGTTGTCACACGCCGGGAGAATTGCCCGGTGGTTTACGCATTAAACGACGTGCCCCTGAGTTATTTCAAAAATTAGAAAGTAAATCCGGCATTTGTTCAATTTACGAAGATGCCGATATTATGAATCGATTAAATGTTTATGCCATGGCAGTGAATGAAGAAAATGCGGCTGGTGGTCGTGTTGTCACGGCACCGACGAATGGCGCTGCGGGCATTATTCCTGCCGTATTGGAATATTATAAAAAATTCCATCGAGGCTCGAACGAAGAAGGCATGATTACTTTTCTTTTAACAGCTGGCGCTATTGGTATTCTCTATAAAAAAGGCGCTTCTATTTCTGGTGCAGAAGTGGGTTGCCAAGGCGAAGTCGGTGTTGCCTCTTCTATGGCAGCCGGTGGATTAACAGCAGCACTCGGCGGCACCTTAGCACAAATAGAAAATGCTGCAGAAATTGCGATGGAACATCACTTGGGCATGACGTGTGATCCTATTGGTGGTTTAGTTCAAATCCCTTGTATTGAACGCAACGCCATGGGATCGATTAAAGCAGTCAATGCCGCGAGACTTGCCTTGATGGAATCAGGGGAACACCACGTACCATTGGATAAAGTCATCGCGACGATGAAACAAACCGGTAAAGATATGATGACGATTTATAAAGAAACTTCGTTGGGTGGATTGGCAGTGAATGTACCGGAATGTTAGTTAAAGCATGAAAAAAACACGTGAACAATTAAAAATTTTATTATTGCAAGTGCGTGATGACCGCGAAACCATGCAAGAAGAGTTTTATGAATTTGTTCAATTCAGCAAATTGAATGAAAAACAATTTACTGTACTTAATCCTTTTCAAACACCTGAGTTAACGATAAAAAACATTCAAGATTATGATGCTTTGTTTGTCGGTGGTTCCAGCGATGTTTCTGTTCTCACACCCAACGAGTTTCCCTTTGTTGAAAATTGTAAAAAATTAATTGGCATTGCCTACAACGAAGATATTCCTGTTTTTGCTTCCTGTTTTGGATTTCAATTAGCAACAGAACAAATGGGTGGAAAAATAATTCCTGATAAAAAAAATATGGAAATGGGCGCCTACTCTATTTATCTCACCGATGCCGCAAAAGAAGATGCTTTACTGCAAGATACCCCCTCCCCTTTTTGGGCAATCTCCGGGCACAAAGAACGCGCGAGTCAATTACCACCCGGTACAATTTTATTAGGATATAGTGAAGCCTGTCCTTATCATATTTTTAAATTTCCCAATAAACCATTTTATGGATTTCAATTTCACCCGGAAGTAGATACTAAAGATATCATCGCTAGAATTTCTCGCTACCAAGATCGCTATCTCGAAGACAATGCAGAGTTGGAACGAGTGAAACAACGCAGCCTGCAAGATACACGTCACGCCAATGATTTATTGAAGAAGTTTGTAGATAGAATCATTTTGAAATAAAAGATTATCATCTCAGGCACAGCAAGAGTTCTTATAAACAATACTTCTCTGCCTAGAGTGCTTAACCGCGAAGCGAAAGATCTTCTTCAGAAGAATTTTCTGGGAGATTTTTAGGAGTTTCTACTGAATCTATTTTTACTTTAAAAAATCCTGCTGTATTTCCTGTTTTTTTATTTCCTAGCTTTGCGAGTTCATGAATACTTCCTTTTCCATCTTTCAATGCTACTTCAGGCGTATCTAAGAAGTTACGCGGAGAATTTTCTAACACACTCGCTAAATCTGGATTTCGGTGCCAAGGAACTTCCGGAGAATCAACTGTCATATTGGGAACACTGGGTACAATCGTTGAAAAATTCGCAACAGTTACTTTAAACGCTCTCCACAAATGAACAACCGCATGTTGAGCTTGAATCAAAAGTGGCATTGGTTTTTCCCAAGCGTGAGGGATTGTACTCATAGCATCAGAAAAAACTTTTTTCAAATTATTATAAGTATCTCCGGGATGTCTTATAGAATGAGCGACCCATGCGATTCCTGAAACAACAAGCTCTGCTGAACCTGTTATTACTTTACCTGTAAAAATAGCTAAACTTACAATTGGACTCACGTTATATATAAATCGTATTGGCATAGCCAATGAAACTAAAGTCCAAAAACCAATAGTAGCTGCAAGCTCTATGCCACTCGGTGCATAAGTCATCACGGGTGCAAAAAGTCCTTGGAACCAAGGATTACTGTACATCACAACAAATGCCCAAACTGCCAAACCTACAATGCTAAATATCGCTAATGTAATAACAATCGCTTTTGTATAATGCCAAACGATGTTGGTACCATCTGTTGGTAATTTCCAAAGCGAAAAATATTGATCCAATCGATTACTAACTGTTGTTATGAATCCTTTAGAAACTGCCATCATAACCAAAGCAAGCCCTATACAACCAGGCAATCCTAAGACACCCGCAAGAACAAAACCTACTATAGGCAATCCCACACCAGTAAACGCTGTAAGTATTATTCCCGCAATAACACCAGTCATTACTAAAGCTGTACAAAGAGAGAGTATCCCCAAAGCAATCCAAAAAAATGTTTGCTTTCTAGATAAATCAGGAACGCGCGTTAATAAATCTTTCATTGATTGCACAGCTGGATCTGACCAAAGATGATAGAAGCCTAAGCACGCAATAACAGCTACACCAACGAGACCAACAAAAACAATAATGGCAATTGGTGATCCAAATGATAAAACAGATAAACCAAATGCTGTGCTAACAAAACCTACTAATCCAAAGAATGTGGCAATGGCTATCGCTGCTGCATAAGCAAAAACAGTTGCCTGCGCAAAGCGTTTAGCGAAAGGCCATAGGTATTTACGAACAAAAGACTTTTTATCTAAATTTACATCATGACCATTTATTCTGTTGTAAATCGTATAAGGGCACGAATCACCATTTATTGCATTTTCCGCTTTCTTTGTTGTAATGATGGTATATTCTAAATCATTATCCCTGATTAAACGCTTCACTATTTTTTTATATTTTGCATGTATGGCTTTTGATTCTTCATGTTCTAAAATTCCTTCGAATAAACCAAGCACTAAAGCATTTAAATATTTTTTCTTCGATTCTTGATCATTAGATTGGTTTAAATATCCTTGCATACAATCTTGGAGAGTCTTTGAAGTTTCGTCAGAAAATATAGCTAAATTGACGCTCTCGTGAAGTTGTTTCTTTTCGAGGATCGTAAACATATCTTTATAAGGACATGTCCACTCTTTTTCAGCTTTGGCAGCTAATTCAGTGTAAGCACAAATTAAATTAAATAAATCGAAGTTGATATCGTGATTAAGCCTATCCGCAATTTTTAAAACCCATTGCAATCTGAATCGCTTAAGAGAATGTCCGAAAAAAGCAGCATTGGCATGATTTGGTGTATAAGACGAAGCTATACCAGTTAGGTTATTTTCCCAACTCCCTAAAAAATTGAGTGTATTACCTGCCCTTTGCAAGCTTTTTTCAATCTTAGACGTTGATGGCATAACAACTTCCCCCTTCACACCTTAAAAACCGTGCGAAAGACCATCCTTTATCAAGTACGAGTAGCATCCCTTTTACAAGCCGGGAAGGACCCCCTCCCCGTAGAGAATTACCGTTAAAATCATCATTTTTTCGTTTTATTTACATCTCATAGGCATAGTCTAAAGAATGAACCTTAAGGAAAGCTTAAGAAAGGTAAATATTTTTACAGTATATAGGGGCTGGAAGGGCCTAGAACGGGGGTTTTGGGGAAAAACTGGGTAACCCTTGAGATCCTTCGCTGGCGCTCAGGATGACAGCGAAGGATCTCAGCAGTTACAGCCCGTATCTCAATCCCACAAAGGATAATTCTCCAACTCCAATGCCTCTTTAAACAAGGTCTTGGTATTGGCAACAAACGAGTCTGTATAGCTAGAAATATAAAACCGGGTAATAGCCTTTTTGCCTTTATTGGCCAAACTGTTTTTATTGAGCCACTGCTTCAAATAACTGGCGACTACTTCTGCTGAATCAATAATGGATATCTCTGAAGAACTCGCTCCACTCTTTGAAGAATAATGTTTCAGGATCTGCTCTTTCACCAAAGGATAATGCGTGCAACCCAAAATCAAAGCATCGATATCTGCCAAGGTGGGATGATTGAGATAATCGCTAATCACCGCTTGAATCGCCTCTTTTTCAGTAAATTGTGACTCAATAATGGGTGCTAATAAAGGTGTCGCCAATGCATGCAAACTCCCAGGAATCGTCAATGCTTTGATTTTATCTTGATATACATTGGAACCTACCGTTTGCCGAGTCCCAATCAAACCAATCTTTTTGGAAGCATGTTCTTGTCGAATATGTTCAATCACGGGATCAATCATATTGATCACTTCCGCTGCATTTCCCACATGTTTTTTCACCGTTTCATAAGCGGCAGATGAAGCCGAATGACAAGCAATCAAAATTACTTTGCAGTGCTGCTCTAATAACACATCACAAATCTTCAAGGAATATGACTGAATTTCTGCTGCGGACTTTTCTCCATAGGGTAAATGAGCCGTATCACCAAAATAAACAATGCTCTCTTTAGGCAACACCTGCAGAATCGCATTCGTAACGGTTAAGCCACCGATGCCACTATCAAAGATACCAATGGGATCCGACGATTGGACTTTATGATTCGAGATTTTTGCTTTTTTATCCATGTTGAACAACACCGTTCCAGCTAATATTCGAGCGCTATTCTACTAGATGAATTTTAAAAAACTACTGCTTCTCCAAAATTTACTGCTATTAAAGGAGACATTTATATTTTTTTAGTTATAATTCGCTTCCTTGTCTAAAAATAAAAAGGAAAAGCCATGCACACTTTTAAAAAATCTTTTCTCGCTATCACCACATTGATACTACTTTCTATGGGATTGTTATCCGGATGCAACACTGTTCAAGGCGTTGGAAAAGACGTTCAAGCGGGCGGTAAAGCTATCCAAAGAGCGGGACAACATTAAGAGAACTTTCAATGAAACTTGATTTAAGTTCGCTCGTACAAACGATTCAACAATTGGAAAAGAGTTTGAGCTATGCTCAATCAGAAGCCGCTAAAAATGATCCAGAACTATTTGAACAATTTCGTAATTCAGTGATTCAGTGTTTCGAATATACTTATGAAAACTCATTCAAAATGTTGAAGCGAGAATTAGAAAAAAACGTACTCAATATCGATTCATTTGACTTCAGAGATTTAATTCGTGAGGCAGCAGAACGAGAATTAATTAGTAATATAAAAAATTGGTTCGATTATAAACGTTGTCGAAATATGACTTCTCACACTTATGATCAAGACAAAGCGGAAGAAGTATATGCTGTCATCCCGGAATTTTTGCAAGACGTGAAAGCATTGTTGCGTGTATTAGAAGAGAGAAACCGGTAGTGAAAACATTGGATATTGCTCCTGAGGACTTAGAAGAAGTTAAGAAAATCCTACAGTATTGTGTCCCTCAATATACTGTTTGGGCTTTTGGTTCTCGCGTGACAGGAAAAGCAAAAAAATTTTCTGATTTAGACTTGGTGATTATGACTGATACACGTTTAGATATTCATACTTTAAGTAAGTTAAGAGATGTTTTTAGTATATCGGACTTACCATTTAAAGTAGATGTTGTTGATTGGTCAAGTACTCGAGAAGAATTTAAGAAAATCATACAAAACGACTACATCGTCATCCAAGAAAAACCAAATCATTCAGAATATCTTTAGTTTCAGCCTCTGTTCACTGATATCCCGCCATTACCCCATACGATATAAAGAATAATAATTATTACCTATGAGCTATAAATTAATTGATTTTAAAGTGGGCTGTGTAGGGATCGAACCTACGACCTACTGATTAAGAGTCAGCTGCTCTACCAACTGAGCTAACAGCCCATAGAAGTGATGCTACTTAAAAGGAATGGGGTGAGTGATGGGGCTCGAACCCACGACAACCGGAATCACAATCCGGGGCTCTACCAACTGAGCTACACCCACCATAAATACTGGCGCGCCCGGCAGGATTCGAACCTGCCACCCTCGGCTTAGAAGGCCGATGCTCTATCCGAATGAGCTACGGGCGCATCGACTCACTCATGATCGCTAAAAAAAATGGTCGGGGTAGAGAGATTTGAACTCCCGACATCCTGCTCCCAAAGCAGGCGCGCTACCAGACTGCGCTATACCCCGTCACCTTTTTACAAGGCCGTGCATGATATCTCCCGAGGTTGTTGTGGTCAACCGATCCTTCTAGTATCCTTGCTGTCCCATAAAAAAACATACATAAGCTTATATATCATGACGGCACAAATTATCGATGGCAAAAAAGTGGCAGCAGAAATGCGCCAACGAATCAAAGCTAAAATTGACATGAAAATTGCAACCGGCCACAGAGCGCCGGGACTCGCAGTGGTATTGGTGGGTGAAGATCCCGCTTCACAAATCTACGTGGGCAATAAAAGAAAAGCCTGCAAAGAAGCTGGGTTTTATTCCGAATCCTATAATTTGGACCCCGATATTTCAGAATATAAACTGCTCTCTTTGATTAAGCAGCTAAATGCCGATCCCAAAATCGACGGCATACTGGTGCAACTCCCGTTACCTCAACATATTGATAGCCGAACGATTATTGAAAGTATCGATCCTCACAAAGATGTGGATGGTTTTCATCCGTATAACTTAGGCAGATTGGCACAACGCGCACCTCTTTTACGTCCTTGTACACCTTACGGAATTATTAAATTACTGGAATACTCGGATATCGATATTAAATCTCTGAATGCAACCGTCATTGGTGCTTCTAATATTGTTGGCCGTCCCTTGGCATTAGAATTTCTAATTGCAGGCGTCACTGTCACTATTTGTCATCGATTTACAAAAGATTTAGAAGAACACGCAAAACGAGCGGACATACTGGTGGCTGCTGTCGGCAACCCCGATCTTATCAAGACAGAATGGATTAAACCGGGCGCTATCGTGATTGATGTAGGCATTAACCGCTTACCCGATGGAAAAATTTGCGGTGATATTCATTTTGACTCAGCAAAAGAAGTTGCAGGTTTTATCACACCCGTACCTGGTGGTGTTGGCCCAATGACAATTGCAACCTTATTGGAAAATACTCTTTTTGCTATGGAACAATTTCATTCGTGAATCTTATGATAAAGAACTCTCTTTATAAGTTTTCGATCTTTGCAACACTGTTCTTAATCATCATTATTGATGAAATGAGTTATGGAATCATTGCACCTGTACTCAGTTCATTCGTCATGGATAATCAATCGATTCACCTACTCTCTTATCATTTTAATATTGCTGGACGTGATCTACTCTATGCCAGTTTGCTTGGTACAGTAAGTTTATTTTTATTTATCAGTGCACCCATTCTTGGAGATATATCCGATGCATTTGGTAGAAAAAAAACTTTATTATTCATGATTGCTTTTTCAGCGGTGAGTTATTTCGTTTGCGCGCTCGGAGTGTTACTTAAAAATATTCCGCTCTTATTCGTTGGACATGCTGCAGTTGGTTTTACAGCGGGGACTGCTTCAATCAGTCAAGCAGCCATTACCGATGTGAGTCATCATGAAGAAAAAGTGTATAACTTAAGTATTATCACACTCGCTTTATGTTTTGGATTTATCGCAGGCCCATTGATTGGCGGATTTTTTACGACTTATCCTCTTTCTCATAGCATTGGATATGCATCTGCTTATCTCATTGTTACCTTTCTAGCAAT
>JAFEDO010000065.1 GCA_018241565.1 Pseudomonadota bacterium | reverse complement strand
TAGAGAAACTGAAACAGTTTGCTGAAAGGCAATTCAAAAAAACTCAAGCCCTATTCGCTACTACTAAACACTAAATGGCTCAAGATATCTATGAGGTGGGATCTTTGAGGGGATACATTTTAAATCCATTTTTTCTTCTGGTATCGATAATCTCGCTTATCGATATCATCTATATGAATCTAAATTAATCAGGTAAAAATATTTTTCTGCGTAATTTTATGTATTACATAATTTACTGATTGTTTTTCTGGCAAAATTTGACGAGGTACGTAGTGCTTTACCGGCGATAGACATTTCACATCGAAATCACGCATGGTTCGCGCATCTATCACATTGAATTTATGTAAATAAAGCGCAATATCATGTGCAATTTCTAACATTTATGAGCACAATCAGGCTTCTAGGACTTTTAAGAACATTTTATTCATGTGCTTAACAAACTGTGTCGGATCTTCCAATTCACCTCCATCAGCTAATATGGCTTGATCTAGCAATAATGAAGACCATTCTTTAAACAAATCTTCATCAGGCTCTTTGTCCAGTCCCATGACGATAGGATGTTTAGGATTCAATTCCAATATTGGTTTATTGGCAGGCACTGCTTGCCCTGCCGCTTGCAACATACGTTGCATTTGAATACCCATATCGTAATCACCCACAACAATACATGCAGGAGAATCCGTTAACCGATTTGAAATCTGCACTTTTTCTACTTGATCACCTAATGCAGATTTAACACGTTCCGTTAAACTCGCAAAAACTTTTTCTTGTTCTTCTTGCTTCTCTTTATTAGCTTCGGGTTCTAATTCACCTAAATCTAATTTTCCTTTTGCAACAGAATGTAATTTCTTTCCTTGATAATCAAATAAATGGCTCACTAACCATTCATCGACTCGATCAGACAGGATTAATACTTCAATCCCTTTTTCTCTAAAGATTTCAAGGTGTGGGCTGTGTTTTGCTGCGCTAAAATTATCACCCGTCACATAATAAATTTTATCCTGCCCTTCTTTCATTCGAGAAATATAGTCATCTAAAGAAACATTTTGTTCTTCACTATCCGTATGAGTACTAGAAAACCTAAGTAACTTAGCTATTTTTTCTTTGTTTTCATGGTCTTCAATTGGACCTTCTTTCAATACATTCCCAAACTGCTTCCAGAACTTCGTATATTTTTCTTTGTCGTTAGCGGCCATTTCTTCGAGCAAACCTAAGATTTTTTTAATCGATGCTGAACGAATTTTTTCAATGATTTTATTATCTTGTAAAATTTCTCGAGAAACATTGAGAGGCAAATCATTGGAATCAACAACACCCTTAATAAATCTTAAATAGGATGGTAAAAACTTTTCAGCATCATCCATAATGAATACACGTTTAACGTATAAACGTAATCCCCAACGATGTTCACGATTCCACATATCAAATGGCGCATGAGAAGGAATATATAACAGAGTCGTATATTCTAATTTGCCTTCTACTTTTGTATGACTCCACGCAAGTGGCACTTCAAAATCATGCGAAATATGTTTGTAAAACTCTGCATATTGTTCATCGGTGATGTCTTTTTTAGATAAAGTCCAAAGCGCCGTCGCTTTGTTCACGGTTTCTTCTTCAGTCGCTTCTACGGTGACTTCATCTTTACCTTCTTCACTTTTTGACGCCTCAACCGGTTTTTCCATCACAATGGGCCAACCAATATGATCAGAATACTTAGTAATGATGTTACGTAAGCGCCAATCATCTAAAAATTCATCGTCGTCTTTTTTCAAATGTAAAATAATTTCTGTGCCACGATGCGCTCTGTTAATAGTTTCGATGGTATATGAACCGTCTCCTTTAGATTGCCAGCAAACACCTTGATCTTCCGGTAATCCTGCACGACGAGTATTAACGATCACTTCATCAGCAATAATAAATGCTGAATAAAAACCTACGCCAAATTGACCAATTAAACGAGCGTCTTTAGAGTCATTTCCTGTCAATTGGCTCAAAAATTCTTTAGTACCAGATTTTGCGATAGTCCCAATATTTTCTATCACTTCTTCACGGGTCATACCAATTCCATTGTCTGTAACTGTAATGATTCTTTTCATTTTATCAAAGCTGACTTGGATTTTAAGATCGGGATCATTTTCGTATAACGCACCATTGGATAATGCGAGGTAACGTAATTTATCTAACGCATCTGAAGAATTAGACACGAGCTCTCGTAGGAAAATTTCTTTATTGCTATAAAGAGAATGAATAACTAAATGAAGCAATTGCTTGACTTCGGTTTGAAAACTTAACGTTTCTTTGTGGGTTTCAGTATTCATAGATTTTTCAACTCCTTAAAAAAAATGAATCAACAACAAATACATGGGTTTTATAAAAGCTTTACCGCGTCTATTCCTATTATCCGTAAAAATCACTATCGCATTTTCTCTAGACACAACCAAACGGCTAAAGAATAAAACCGTTCAAACACAAAAGAATTTTTCGCGTTGGTATGCTGATCTTCCTTCAACATTCGGTATGATTCAATTCATACGATTGTTGATTTTTATGTCTCATCCATGCATCAACTTTTTCCAACTAACAATTTATGTTTTTCACGAAATACTTTTTCTAACTGAATAATACAATGAATCACTCAATGATTGATTATAGCGTGATCGAGCGGTATTCTTCGCTCAAGCTTCATCTTTCGGGCATCTCGATAACTAAATATATAAAAAGCTTACCAACGAATAAGCATCAACATGATATCCCTTGTGAAGTCCTTATACTTAAAGCTAATCTTTTCTAATCCTTATTCATAATTATTCGAGCAGCATTCTCCATCTTTATCATTGATTTTGCAACACAAGGATCCAGCAGATCTGGATTTAAAATCGATTCTAATTCAGAGCCTGAATAATCTTTGATTTGATCCCGTGTACCTATCCACTGCCATAAAATATAGTTTCACCATCCCCGTAAGGGACAGTAATTTATTAGATCCCACATAATTTTTCGCGATGATCAAGATGCGTATTAGGTGCATTTTTATGATTAAGATAAGAATTAGCAAAAACTAACCAAATAGCAGATACTTAAAATTTATCGGAATCATTATTTCTTGCCGAGGGACACTCTTTCTTCTTTTTGCCCAGCTTGTAGTTCCTCTAAAATCTTCTGATGCCTTAATCTAGCTGCACTAATATCAAAATCTTCTAGTGGTAACTCCTCATCATGATTTATAAGGTAATTAGCAATTTCAACAATCCATGGCCCGCAGTTATAGCTATCATTTTGAAAAGGTACTTGAGGATTTAGTATTTCAATATCGGGAAAAATTTCCTTTAAGTTCCCCTCAATGGTTTCTGGCATAGATCTTCCATAAGGATCAAGAAATATGGCATGAGAAAGTTTCGATGCATCTTGCGCATTGCAAATAATATAAAGTAGTGCCCAATGAATACCTTGCCCTTCTGTTGTACCTAAATTCAGCGGGATAATCATTCGCTCTTTAATCGCTTGTTCATTAACAACAGCTTGCAATTTTTGCTGATTAAATTGAATCAAGTTATCCATTAATGTATTGCCAACATTCCAGTCAGTATCTAGCATTGAGGTCGAAATTACGATTCTCTGTCCACTTTCATTAATATTGTTCTTAAGTAAGAAATTTATTTCATCTCTGGTATACCATCGATTATCATCATGTTCCGTCTTAGAAACACTAAAAAAGGAACTTGATGATTCTCTTATTTTTCCATTTCTTTTTAGTAATAAATTCTTTGCTTCATCTTTAATGTACTCTTCATCCGAAGATAAGTTTTTCAAAAAAATGTGTATCAATTTTTCTTGTTGATCAAATTTTAATAGTTCATCAGAGGCCTCATGACGAAGTTCATATCTATCAGAAGACAGATTTTTCGCTAAAACTTCCTTGTACTCCTTTAGCCTCCCTCGCTTTATCAGTATTTTTGCCGCTTCTTGACGAATACACTGACTATCAGAAGCCAAATTTCTCACTAACGCTTCTTCGTATTCTTTTACCCGATCCTGCTCCAGCATTAGCTTAGCGGCTTCTTGACGAGTATATGCATCATCAGAAGCTAAGTTGTTCACTAAAGCTTCTATCGCTCTTTCAACTTCTTTATTGCGTTCCAGCATTAGCTTAGCGGCTTCTTGACGAATATATGCGTTACCAGAAGCTAAGTTTTTTACTAAAGCTTCTATCGCTCTTTCAAACTCTTTATTGCGTTCCAGCATTAGCTTAGCGACTTCTTGACGAATATTCTCATTATCTGAAGCTAAGTTTTTTACTAAAGCTTCTTCGTATTCCTTTATCTTCCCTCGCTCTATCAGTGTTTTCGCAGCTTCTTGACGAATATTCCATCTATCTGAAGCTAAATTCTTTACTAAAGCTTCTATCGCTTTTTCTTGTTCTACATTGCGGTCAAGCAGTATCTTTGCTGATTTTTCACGAAGTCCATCGCTATTAGAAGAGAGGTTTTTCACTAAGGCTTCTTCGTACTCTTTTATTCTTCCTCGCCACAAGAGTATCCCTGATAAGTCCTGATGAAATTCATGACTATCAGAAGAGAGGTTTTTAACTAAAGCCTCTTCACACTCTTTTGTTCTTCCTTGTTTTGCCAGTATTTTTGTCGCTTCTTGACGAGTATCTTCATTATTAGAAACCACGTTTTTTACTAAAGCTTCTATCGCTTTTTCAACCTCTTTATTTCGTTCCAGCATTAGCTTAGCGGCTTCTTGACGAATATCCTCATTATCAGAAGCCAAATTCTTTACCAAAGCCTCTTCGTATTCCTCTATCTTCCCTCGCTTTATCAGTATTTTTGACGCTTTTCGACGAATATATTCATCATCGGAAGCCAAGTTTTTTACTAAAGCTTCTATTGCTCTTTCAACCTCTTTATTGCGTTCCAGCATCAGCTTGGCAACTTCTTGACGAATATCCTCATTATCAGAAGCCAAGTTCTTTACTAAAGCCTCTTCGTATTCCTCTATCTTTCCTCGTTCTATCAGTATTTTTGCTGCTTCTTGACGAATATTCCATCTATCTGAAGCTAAGTTTTTTACTAAAGCCTCTTCGTATTCCTTTATCTTCCCTCGCTCTATCAGTATTTTTGCCGCTTCTTGACGGCTGCCCTCATTATTAGAAGCCAAGTTTTTTACTAAAGCTTCTATTTCTACCGCTTTTCCAATCTCTTTATTGCGTTCTAGCATCAGCTTAGCGGCTTCTTGACGAATATTCTCATTATCAGAAGTTAAGTTTTTTACTAAAGCTTCTGTCGCTTTTTCAATCTCTTTATTGCGTCCCAGCATTAGTTCAGCAACTTCTTGACGAATATTCTCATTATCAGAAGCTAAGTTTTTTACTAAAGCCTCTTCGTATTCCTTTATCTTCCCTCGCTCTATCAGTACTTTTGACGCTTCTTGACGGAGATCACTACTATAAAAAGAAAGTTTGTTAACCAAAGCCTCTTCATATTCTCTTATCCTCCCTTGTTCCATCAGCATTTTCATCTCTTCTTGTTTTATCAGTATTTTCGCCGCTTCTTGACGAATATCCTTATCATCAGAAGATAAATTCATAACTAATACTCGTATTGATTCCTCCACTTTGATGCCATTCTCAAGCAATAATTTCGCCACTTCTTGGAGCACTGTTCCAAAAGTACAAGAAAAAAGTTTGCTGTACACACTTTCAATGGTCAGATAATCAGACAATTTAT
This sequence comes from Pseudomonadota bacterium, assembly GCA_018241565.1. Taxonomy (GTDB): domain Bacteria; phylum Pseudomonadota; class Gammaproteobacteria; order JAFEDO01; family JAFEDO01; genus JAFEDO01. Next base: position 4,122 of record JAFEDO010000065.1, on the reverse strand, counting down.
AACCGTTTGAGGATAATATAAATATGATTTTGTCATAATCTGATTTTTGCTCTACCCCTTGAATAAGTTTTATGATCGCTTCATTGTTGATCTGCTTAGCATCGTGTAACGCTTTGAACGCTATTTGACATACTTTAATACTTGAGCTCGTAAAATTTTTAAGATGTTTTTGTAAAATAATCGGATGCTCTTCTAATTCTAATTTTTTTAGAGCAACCAAGATTTTTTCACAATTATACTCATTACTTAACCCATTAGAAAATATTTCAATGTCGTGATCATTAATTTTTTTCATGAATTTCAGAGCAATCATTACTTCTATCTGAACTTCAAGACTTGTATCGTTCATTTTGACTAATATTCTCAGTATTGATATTAAATTTTCTTCTGTCAGGAAAACTTGATTACTTCTACACATATCATATAAATCATTAAATTTTCCGGCAATTACTGTCCAAGTGATTATTTGATTAAATAAATCTGATAGATTTTTATTGGAAAGATATTTGGCGAATATATTAAAAATTAAATCTAATTCTGCAGACTCCATATGCTTAATAAATTCTGGGTTTTTTATAAACGCATTTAAAAGTTTCGAGATAAAAGAAATATATTGTTCTGCTCCAATCCTATCAAGAATATTTAACGTATCGAATAGCAATTTATATTCTTTTTGAGATTTATTATAACTACTAGAGTTTTCAAAAATTTGAAGCTTAATTTTTGCAGTATGAAGAGCATCAGAACCATAAATTTCCTCTGAATATTTTAATGCTATTGCTAATAATTCCATTTTATCTTTGTTGCTTGCATAAGGAATCAATCCATTAATCACCCAAAAAGTTGCTTCATTGCGATTGACTTCATTTGCCATTTTAAGTGCTTGTGTAACAAGCTCTCTAGCTGATTGAACAACAGTTTCATCTAGAGCATACAATCTTTCTTTTAATCTGAAATACCTTTGTTTAATGTGTAAGGCCTTCTTTGAAAATTCACGACCTAGGTAGTTGGCATAATCGTCAAATTTGTCAAATTCTGAATTTTTAAGATCAAATGCTCTTCCTATATCTCGAAGTACAGCTCCAATTTTTTCAATTCTTTTTAATGAACCCAGATTATTACCTCTTCCTAATTCACTTATTAAAAGTATTACATAATAAAGTCCAATCGCTGTTTCAGAATTATCCGTCCCGTAATAATCAATTTTCAAATCTATCGACAATTTAGTTGCTGATATGGCGAACTCTATAAGATCCAAATACGAATTGCTGTATTTACTCTTCATTCGCGCTAACTGTAAATAAGAAAAACCTAATTTTTCTAAAAGCGTGGCGGCTAAATTTAGAGGAAAATTTCGAGTTTTCAGATCTTCAACTAATTTTTTATATCCTTCTCTGAGCATATTCATTGGCACATAGTATAACGGCATGTTATATACCGTAATGTTTACCATGCCCAATGGCTCTGTTAGTAACTTAACAGCGGCGTCGAATTTCTCAAGATCGATATAATCTTTCGCTAATTCAAGCTGTATTTTTGCTCTTGAGAGAAAATCACATGTTCTTTTAGGGTAAACCTCTAAAAACTGAATAGCGTGGGGTATTATGGAGCGAATTAACAAAAACTCTCCAGGCGAATAGGAACGCGCTTTTAAATGCTTCTCAAATATTCCAAAAAGATTGCTTGTTTCCTGGCTAATCAAATGATTAGACTTTTTATCTTTACTTCTTATCACCTCTTGAACCAAATGATGAATACTATAACTTTGATCTTCTTCTCTATGTAACATCGAGTAACCAAGTAATACGTTTATTGCTTCATCTATGTCTATTTCATCAATACCTTCTTGCTTTAAAAAATCTTCTAGTAAAAAATAAGGGATCCCACTTGCATTTAGATAGGCTATGAAATTTAATAATTGAGCTGCTTTCGGATTTTCCTGGCTAATCTTGTCCATAGTGACATCCCAAGTGATTGCTACCGCTGAAACTTGTGGATTGCTTAATCCTTTGAGCTTATTAATTTCTAAAAGCTTTACTTGTGACTTACTATAAAATTTGAGATATTCTCCGGCTGTTTTCTGTCCTAACCGTATGTAAGCGCATGCTTGAGCCAAAGCTAAGGGTAATCCTCCTAGTAATTCGATTAATTTTAAAACCTCTGGTGTTGCATCAAAACCTGTTACTTTCTTGACGTACTCTATTGCTTCAGATAATTCAAATGCACCTAAGTCAATTTTGCTACCAGCAAATTCTGTGTATCTTGAAGTAATAATAACTTTACCCCCCTGTTTTGGGAGGAAGGTTTCGAGTGCTAATTGATTCTCAGCGTTATCAAAAATAATCAACCAATTGTCCTTTTGCTCCAACGTGTCCCTCACTTTCTCAGTAATTTCAAGTGCTTTGAGATTGGCTATATCGATGCCTAGTTTTATTGCTAACTTTTGGTACTCTAGAGACAGCTGTGCTTCGTTTTCTGCGTTAAACCAAAACACACCACTTGGGTAGCTATGCTGATAATCATAAGCATACTTAACCGCTAGCTGAGATTTACCTATCCCACCTAATCCATGCAATGACACGAGCAATACTGGTTGATTATCCGATAGAGCTTTTTCTATCTCTATAAGTTTTTCTGTTCGTCCAACGAAATTAGCGTTATAGCTCGGAATATTGAAAAATGCGACGGGATTTACAAAATTTCTGAGGTGCTCAACATTTCTTCCGGCTTGGATTTTTAAAGCTTTTATCTTATCTTCAAAAGAATTTTGGGGTGTTTCTGAACTTTTTCGAATTACCTCGATTTCTGAATTAATTTCAGGTGCATCAAGGTTATATAGGGTTGTGAGTACTTTAATTAATTTGTTTTCATAATCAGCTTCCACTCTAAAGTCTGTGTATAACTTATCGAAGACTAATTTATCTCCCAGCAATCCTTCGGGGAAAGCCTCTTTTGGCTCATCAGCAAGTAACAATGGAATTTGTTTATTTGGTGCAATATTGTTTTTTATCTTCCGCCATTCTCGACTTAACACCGGTTCAGGTGCATTTAAATGTTCGTGCCACTCCGTTTTTTCTTTATAAGATTTGCTGCCAACCACTAAAACTGCGTCAGCAAGTCTGATTTCTTTTTCTAATGCTTGTTCTAAATTAGCAGATACATCGATAGTGAATTTGTCTAGTAGTACAGTAATACCTGATGCAGTTAAATCGTAAGCTAATCTTTCAACCCATTGCTTATGCTCCTCGGTATCCCAAGCATAACTAATAAAGCATGAAATCTTCTTTTCACGAGGGGATTTTTGATTTGCTAGCCGGCCAATTTTTTCTAGCATCGTCCAACGTTTTAATTGTGTTTGTTGTTGAGCTCCATCTTCAGACCAAAATGCAAACATCGATATCTCCTATGGTTTTACCAAAATTTAGGCTTTTATTTAATCAAAAAAAATGGATGGAAGTTCGCTTGATTCAATTGGAGATAATTACATTACCCACGGAAATTATGAATACACTTTCTCTCAACAAAACAATACCTTAAATGCATAAATCTATTCAAATCCAGGCGAGCTTTTTGCATTATTTTGCCACCCATTTTTTCAGAGTATAACAATACGCAATTTAATCTATCGTCACTTCAATTCAAAGACATCAATAAGTTTAAATCCCGTTTCTCAAAATAGTCGTTATGATTCACTCTTTTAACACTTGGCAGTGAGTAACCATTTCCAAATGGTACTAAATCAAAAATCACTTTTTCTATTTCGTACTGCTGAACATATCTTCTCACCAATTTCTCTAGTGAACCTGATTCAATATGAATTTGCTGATGGGGAAATAGAAGTTCTGAATATAAAAAACTTGATAACTGTTCTGCTTGCTTTTCATAGCAATCAGCTAACGCCAAAACAGAATTTAAGCATAAGCTATAAGAGGGAAAACGAGGTTTGACAATCAGTACCTCGGCACGGTGCGTTTGCCAAACATCAATGAGACCAACAGAATTTTTATAATGCTCAATTTGTTTTTTAAAAGAAGGCAAATCATTTAAAAGTTCGCTAAAAACTAACAGGGTTTTTAAACTTGAATCAAACGAACTCATGGCAATACTTCCTTGTTATTGTTA